>JACDDJ010000584.1 GCA_013817065.1 Acidobacteriota bacterium | reverse complement strand
CCATACGGGACGATCGTGTAGAGCTTGCCCGAAAAGTTGAGCGGATGGCCGTGCGTGAGATGGCCGCCGTGCGCCAGGTTCATGCCGAGGACGGTGGCGCCCGGTTTCAGCAGCGTGAAGTAGACGGCCATGTTGGCCTGCGCACCCGAGTGTGGCTGGACGTTGGCATGGTCGGCACCGAACAGTTCCTTCGCCCGCGCGATCGCGAGCGACTCGGCAACGTCCACGAACTCGCATCCACCGTAGTAACGCTTGCCCGGATAACCCTCGGCGTACTTGTTGGTGAGAACCGAGCCCTGCGCCTCCATCACCGCCTGCGAGACGAAGTTCTCTGAGGCGATCAGTTCGAGGCCGGTGTTCTGGCGGTGGCGCTCGTCTCGAACGACACGCTCGATCTCCGGGTCGGTCTGTGCGAGCGCCCGCCAGCGCGAAGGTGTGTCAGTCATTCGTAATCCTCTGCGTCAGCGCAGCTTGTCCAGGCCACGTTCGTCGAATGTCCGGTGTTGCAGTTCTCAGAGTTGCTCACGCTCGATGGCAGAAATCTGGTCGAGGCGGCGCTGATGCCGTCCCCCTTCAAATGGGGTCTGGAGCCAGAGCTTTACGATCTCGTCCGCCAGGCCGGGGGCAACGATGCGACTGCCGATCGACAGGACGTTGGCGTCATTGTGCTGCCGCGACATGCGCGCCGTGTACAGGTCGTTGCAGAGCGCGGCGCGGACACCGCGAACTTTGTTGGCCGCGATCTGTTCGCCCTGGCCGCTGCCCCCGATCACGATCCCCTTCTCGGCTCGCCCGGCGACAACCTCCCGGCCTACGGCGGCGCAGATCTCGGGATAGTCGACCGACGTCTCGCTGTGAGAACCGCGATCGTCCACTTCGTGTCCGAGCGCCTGCAGTACTCTGACGAGGTGCTGTTTCAGCGGGAAGCCCGCGTGATCAGCCCCGATCGCGATGCGCATGTGTGGAATTATAGCTTTAGGAGCGAGAGGTGATGCCGACGGTGATTGTCAACAAGCGCGGCGAGGATCGGATCGAATCCGGCCATCCGTGGATCTATCGTTCGGACGTCGCAGAGGTGCGCGCCGAAGCCGGCGACATCGTCCGCGTGAGCGGACCGCGGAACCGCGTGCTCGGCGAGGCCCTGTTCAGTGATCGTTCGCAGATCGCCGTCCGCATGCTCACTCGTGGTGAAGCGAAGGCGGACGAGGCGCTGCTGCGGAGACGTCTCGAGCAGGCGATCGCCTTTCGCGAAGCGCTGAAGATCGAAGGCTCCGCGTATCGCCTGATCCACGGCGAGGCAGATCTGCTGCCGTCGCTCGTCGTCGATCGATATGGCGACTACCTTGTCCTCCAGGCGCTCTCCCAGGGCATGGACACGCTCACTCCGCGCATCGTTGCGCTGCTCGCCGAAGTCCTCGCACCGAAAGGGATCCTCGCGCGCAACGATCCTCGCGTGCGGCTGCTCGAAGGGCTCGAGCAGAAGGTGGAGGTCCTGCACGGCGAGGTGCCGGCCACGATCGAAGTCACCGAAGGGCGCGTCCACTACGCTGTGGATCCATTCCACGGCCAGAAGACCGGCCTGTTCCTCGATCAGCGCGAGAACCGGACCGCGGCGGCGAACTACGCCTCGGGACGGCTGCTCGATACCTTCAGCTACAACGGTGGCTTCGCACTGGCCCTGGCGCCTCAGTGCGACGAGGTCATCGCCATCGACATCTCCGAAGACGCCGTCGCGCGCATTCGGAGCAATGCCGAGCGCAACGGCCTGAACAACGTCCAGGCACGAGCGATGAACGTGTTCGACGAACTGCGCGAGCTGGAGCGCCGCGGCGAGCAGTTCGACACGATCGTCCTTGACCCACCGGCGTTCGCCAAGAACAAGGCGTCGGTGCCGAAGGCGCTCTCGGGCTACAAGGAAATCAACCTGCGGGGATTGAAGTTGTTGAAGCCGGGCGGATATCTCGTGACCTGCAGCTGCTCGTACAACGTCGGTGAGTCAGCGTTCGCGGACGTGATTGCGTCGGCGGCAGCGGACGCCAGGGTCGATGTAACGGTCGTCGAGAAGCGCATGCAGGCGCGCGATCATCCGGTGTTGATGACGGTGCCGGAGACGTACTACCTGAAGTGCTTCATCCTGAGGAAGCTTGGGTGAGGCGGCTGGGGACCGTTGCTGGCGACAGTCCTGAGTGCAGGTGCGTGGTCGTGCGGCGCTGGCGCGAGCGTGACGCGTGACCGCGCCACCGGGATCGAGTTGAGGCTGCTTCCGGCGGGTGAGTTCCTCATGGGGACCCTGGGCGGCGAGCACGGCCGGGAGCCGCAGGAGATACCTCCCCTCGTCCGGCTGACAAGGGCCTTCTACCTCGGCCCGGATGATCGCGGCTTCAGCCTGGGGTTTAGGGTCGCTCGCACCGGCGGCTGAGGTGCACAGACTGTTATAGTCAACTTCGGCACGCCGCGCGTGCCTTGAGACTTCCCGCGCGTGCCTTGAGACTTCCAATGACCACTCCCAATACCTTCACTCCGCTTCTGCCGTCCGACATTGCGTCCGCGTTCCCCGGTTCCCGCAAGATCTTTGTCGAGGAGCACGGTGTCCAGGTGCCGATGCGGGAGATCAGCCTCAGTAATGGTGAGAGCCTCCGGGTCTACGACACCAGCGGACCGCAGGGGCATGACGTGCGCGCGGGTCTGCCGAAGCTGCGCGCACCGTGGGTAGCGGCCCGACCGGGCACCGATACGGTCACGCAACTCGAGCACGCGCGGAAGGGAATTGTCACGCCTGAGATGGCGTTTGTCTCGGCGCGCGAAGGCTTCGATCCGGAATTCGTTCGCTCGGAAGTGGCGCGCGGCCGCGCCATCATCCCCGCCAACGTGAATCACCTTGAGCTCGAGCCGATGATCATCGGCCGAAACTTCGCGGTGAAGATCAACGCCAACATCGGCAACTCCGCCGTCAGCTCCTCGATCGAAGAGGAGGTGGACAAGCTCAGGTGGGCGACCCTGTGGGGAGCCGACACCGTGATGGATCTCTCGACCGGGAAGGACATTCACGAGACGCGCGAGTGGATCATGCGCAATTCCGCCGTCCCGATCGGGACGGTGCCGATCTACCAGGCCCTCGAGAAGGTCGGCGGCCGGCCGGAGGATCTGACCTGGGCGATCTACCGCGACACGCTGATCGAGCAGGCGAAGCAGGGTGTCGATTACTTCACCGTCCACGCCGGCGTGTTGCTGCGCTACATCCCGATGACCGCAGGCCGTATGACCGGCATCGTCTCTCGTGGCGGATCGATCCTCGCCAAGTGGTGCCTCGCGCATCACCAGGAAAATTTCACCTACACCCACTTCCGCGAGATCTGCGAGATCATGCGCGAGTACGACGTCTCGTTCTCGCTTGGGGATGGCCTGCGACCAGGCTCGATCGCCGACGCGAATGACGAGGCGCAGTTCGCC
>JACDDJ010000073.1:8100-11563 GCA_013817065.1 Acidobacteriota bacterium | reverse complement strand
ATTCGTCCCAGTCGCGGCGCTGGCACTCGCCGCCAGTACGCGATACGTGCCGGTGTCGCACGAGGAGGCCGCCGCCGTCAGCGGCGCGGGATGGCTCCGCACGATGTTCCGCATTGTCCTGCCACAGATTCGACTCGGTCTTGCTGCCGCGTGGCTGATCTCGTTCGTCCTCGCCTTCGGCGAGCTCGGCGTCAGCATCCTCGTCGCGCCGCCAGGTGAGGCGACCCTGCCAATCCGCATCTACACGATCATCGCGAATACGCCCTCATCGCATGTCGCCGTGTTGGCGCTGTTACAGACACTTGTCATCTTCACTCCTCTGGCAGCACTCGGTGCGGCCGTCTCCCTCCGCCGTTCGACTTGTACTCAGGGCGTCCCGAGCGTCGTCGAGGGACGAGAGGGCCGGTGAGCACAGCAGCACTCGCCGTCACCAACGTGACGAAGCGCTTCGGGTCACATCACGCGCTCGACGGCGTCTCTCTCGACGTATCAACCGGCGACGCCGTCGTCATCCTGGGACCCAGCGGCTGCGGCAAGACGACGCTGCTGCGCCTGATTGCGGGCCTCGAGGTACCGGACAGCGGCGAGATCTGGCTGAGTGGCACGCAAGTGGCCGGCCCACGCCGCAGCATGGTGGCGTCTCATCAGCGCGGGATCGGGTTCGTGTTTCAGGATCTGGCTCTCTGGCCGCACCTCACGGTTGAAAAGAACCTGGGTTTCGTGTTGGAGTCTGTCAAGACGCCACGCGCCGAGCGGGTGCCGAGAGTTCATGAGGCCCTCAAGCTCGTTCGCATCGAGGAACTGTCGACTCGGTACCCTCACGAGCTCTCGGGTGGCGAACAGCAACGGGTCGCGCTTGCCCGCGCGGTGGTTGGTCGGCCACGCGTGCTCCTCCTCGACGAGCCGCTCTCGAGCCTCGACCAGGAGTTGCGCGTAACGCTGCGCGCCGAGCTTGCTCGGCTCCAGCGCGCACTGCATGTGACGACGGTGTATGTCACTCACGACCGTGAAGACGCTGCCGTCCTGGCCGATTGCGTCGTCGAGATGCGCGCGGGTCGCATCGCATCTGTCCGCGACACGAAGAGGAAGGAGGAACGCGCGTGAAAGGGTCGCTGTTGGTATTGGCGATCGTCCTGCTCGCCACACCTCGGGCGATGGCGCAGGAGCCGCCCGCTTGTCGAATCCTGTGCGCTCCAGAGTTCAAGCTGGAACCGACGGTGACGTTCACCAATCTCTTCGGATCGCCCCGAATCGTCGGAGAGGACGGGACGCCCACGCGTGAACGGCGAGAAACGGAATTCGAGATCATTCTCTCCCTCGGGTTGCCCACGCGCGTATCGTGGCTCGAGTTCACCGTCGAAGCCATCTTCCTGCCGTTCGACCGGGAGAGCACGCCCGAGCTCGAGTTCGAGACCAACTTCATCTGGCTGCCGGCGGAGCGCACACGCGGGTGGATCAGCTCGCACTTCGATATCGTGGACAAGTTCAGTCCCGCCGAGCGGTCGACCGACCGCCGCGCGTACACGCACAAGCTGAATCTCGAACTGGACACGAGCCTTTCCGTGTTCAATTGGCTCAGAAAGGGCCGCTGGCTTCGGGGTGTTGAACTGGAAGGGTCGCTGGACTACGTCGCTTCGGGATTGCCGAAGGCAGGCGACGCCATCAACCGTATGCGGTTACTCGACAATACCAGCCCGTGGTCCTTCTCGATTGTGTTCGTCCTTCCGATCGCGCCGCTGTGAAATCGATCCTGCCAGGCGGGGCAAGAGCGGTCGAATCCCACAGTCCCACGGCTCACGCCGCAAAGCCCGGCGCAAGCCTTCGACCTTGCGGCTCTACAAGCTCGCCATCGACGGGCACCTTCGCCCGCGTCTTGCCACCGTCGCGATCGAGGATGTCTCCTCGGCCGAGATCATCCGGCTCCATCACGGTCTCCGCGCTACGCCCTACATGGCAAACCGCGTGCTGGCCGTTGCCTCGAAGTTGATGAATTGGGCGGCGCAGCACGGCTACCGCGGCGCCCACAGCAACCCGTGCGACGGTGTTGAGAAGTTCCCCGAGGCCGCGCGCAGCCGCTACCTCACGCCCTCGGAGCTGCTACGGCTCGGCGCCGCCCTGCGTATCGCGGCTCGCTACGAGACGATCTCGCCGGCCGCGATCGCCGCGCTCAAGCTCCTGCTCCTGACCGGTGCCCGCGTGAGCGAGATCCTGTCGCTCCGCTGGGCCGAGGTCGATCTCGCCGGCGGTGCGCTTCGCCTATCGGACTCGAAGACCGGGGCGAAGACGATCGTGCTCAACGAGCCCGCGCTCGACGTCCTCCGCGGCTGGCCGCACTATGCACGCTCGCCCTATGTCTTTCCAGGGGAGGGGAGAGGCGAACGGAAGGGGCTTCACCGGGTGAGCCTCGCCGACCCGTGGGCGTGGATGAAGAAACGCGCGCGCCTCCGGGATGTGCGGGTGCATGACCTCCGACATTCGTTCGCGTCGGTGAGCGTCTCGAACGGTCAGACGTTGCCGATGATCGGCGCCCTCCTCGGTCACTCGCAGCCGGCGACCACGCAGCGTTACGCGCATCTGATGGACGATCCGTTGCGCGCGGCGAGTGCGGCCACAGGTGCCACCATCGCGACGGCACTGGAGCGGAGAGCGCGGTGAACGTCCCGCCGGGCGACGGCGAGGAGCATCTCGACGCGCTTGACGCGTTCGATCCCGACAGTCCCGAGGAGATCCTCCGCGCGCTGAATGGCGAGCGCCACGAACAGCGAGCCACCGGCCCCCGCGATCCGAAGCGTCCACGCATCCATGGCCATGTGACAGCGACGATCGAGCCACAGCTCGCGATGCTGGTCGAGAAGTGCGCCGGGGCCTGGCCGCCACCCCCCGAACTCGTCCCCTACTTGGCCGTTCGTCTCCTGGCCGGTCTTGAGGATCTACCCGCCTGGTCCAGCGAGGTGCAGCAAGCCGTGAACGGGGTGCGTGCCAAGGTCGCTCGCGAGGAGCGCAAGCTGCGTCGCGATCGCGACGTCAAGGAGCAGGTGCAGGCGGGGCGAGACGTGCTCCGGGCACGAATGCTGATGCGTCTCCGGTCGCGGTTCTCCACTGAGGACGCCGAGAAATACGCGGAACAGACAGAGCTCTTGAGAGACACGGCGATGTGTGACGCTGCGAAGGCGCAACAGCGACGGCGCAAATATGAGGTCCTGGAGGCACCGGTAAAGCGAGGGCCAAAACCGACGGCGCACCTGAAGGTGCGTTCGGTTGCCGACGGCTGGAAGCGACGGGCCGGAGCGCCGCGCAAGCATCTGCCTCCGGAGTGGCTTCGCCTTGAGGTCGACGTGTGGCGTGATCTGCGCGCCCGAGTGCGGCCGGCGGAGCCCGCGATTGACAGCCCGGACGCGTTGGCTGAGTGGTTCGCCGCGGACCTTGAGCGCCGAGACGCGAGAAGACACAGGCGGCTCAGGGC
>JACDDJ010000073.1:0-8090 GCA_013817065.1 Acidobacteriota bacterium | reverse complement strand
GCTCAGGGCGTTCCTCCAACAAGAAGCGGAGCCTGGACGGCACATAGCCGGCAAGGCGTGAAGTTCCGCAGCGGCCTTGGCGCGCGCGCTTCGCAAGAAGGTTGAGGGAGGGATCGGTGGCTTCGCCCTGGGCGTAACCAGCAAGGAATTCACGCAGTTGGAGGCGCGGCAATCCGAGCTACTCCAGAGGTGTGTGAACTGCGGGGAGGCATGGAACCCTGAGCGCCGAGGGACCGATGGAGCAGAACATCCGCGGGAGGACGCATCGTGAGCTTGGACCAGGCGACGCTAAACATCGTCTTCATCGGCGCGCCGGGGGTCGTCTGCTACTTCGTGCTCGGGAAGCTCGTCGGACCGCTGGGACGCGGAGCCATTGAGCAGTTCCTCCTAATCTTCATGTATGCCATCGCGGCCTACGTGTCCTACGCGTATGCCGGCCGGGCCGCTGCGGCGGGGGGCTTCAACAATGCTGCCGCGGAGTTATGCTCGCCTCGCCCGCCGAGATGAGGATCCGCACGATCGACGTCGCCGGGGCGGGCGCCGCCGCGATCGTGCTCGCCTACGTGTTCGCCTATGGTTACCGCTACAACGTCATCAACCGAGTGGGGCAGCGGGTAAAGGCGTCGAACCGTGCAGGTGATGAGGATGTCTGGCACTTCTTTCACAACGCCCGTTTTCACAACGCCGGGTCAAGCGACTGGATCATTGTTCGAGACCACAAGGTCGACTTGCAGTATTTTGGCGCGGTCTCGCACTGGTCAGAGTCAGGGGAGGAGCGAGAGCTAATCCTCACGGACGTGACCGTCTTTCGGAACACCGACGGCGTGAAGCTTTACGACTGCGAGACGATGTATCTCTGTCGCGACAGAGACGGCATCACGATCGAGATCAATCCAACTGAAGGGGGAGAGAACGGTGCCTAAAGAGAAACCGACGAACCGCGCGATAACCGGGGACGATGCGCCTGCTGGTCTGAGGAACCTTACCCGCGTCACGGAGGGCCACGAGAAGAAAAGCGGCTCCAACCCAGCTCCAAGGACTCCGAAACCGCTGAATTTCCGGCCACCCGGTCAGGCCGGCCCACCCGCGGGGTCCGTTGCGCCTGCGGCCGCCCCTGCCAAGCCGGCTGCGAGTTCTGGGGACACAGAGTAGAGCGGCATCATCCACAGGAGTGGCGCCGCGTCACGCCGCCCTCGGGCGCATTGGCAGATCTACGCGGCTAGCTCGCTTAGAATAGGCGCATGTCCCAGCCCGCTGTTCGACCACTTCCGCTTTTCGATGAGGCCCCTGATACGTTGGGCGAGGACGACTCGTCTTCAACCTTCGGTGACATTGTCAGGAGTTTTCGCGGTTTTGGGCAGGCAACCGTCGAAACCGTCGACAGCGATATTCCATACCTTGTCAACGAGTTTTGGACGTCCAGCCAACGGCAGGCTCATTCCATTCATGAGGTCAGCTACCGCGCCTGTTTCAAACCGCAGCTGCCAGAGTTCTTTATCGAGCGCCTCTCCGCGCCCGGCGACGGCGTTTACGATCCTTTCATGGGCCGCGGCACGACACCCGTCCAGGCTGCCCTGATGCGTCGACGCCCGGTCGGCAACGATGTCAATCCTTTGAGCGTCCTCTTCACGCGCCCTAGGCTGAACCCGCCCGGAGTCCCGGAAATAGCGCGCCGACTGGACGAGATCGATTGGGACGTGGACGAGCCGGCGGACCCAGAACTGCTTGCGTTCTACAGTCCCAAGACACTTCGGGAGATCGTCGCGCTACGACGCTGGCTGCTGGAGAGGGCACCGCTGGACGTCACGCCCGATCCAATTGATGACTGGATCCGAATGGTCGCGATCAACCGATTGTCCGGCCACTCGCCCGGTTTTTTTTCGGTCTATACGCTTCCGCCTAATCAGGCGGTATCGGCGCAGGCTCAACGAAAGATCAACGAACGGCGCGCACAGGTTCCCCCTGATCGCGATGTCAAGACCCTCATTCTCCGGAAAACACGCTCTTTGTTCAGTGACGGGGAGATGTCCCCTCATCCGCCTGCTCTGCTGAATACGGGTTCAGCTCACTCCACGTCTACCATCGGCACGGCCTCGGTGCAACTGGTGGTCACATCGCCGCCGTTTCTGGACATCGTCCAATACGCAGAGGATAACTGGCTACGAAGCTGGTTCGCGGGGATTGACGTATCCAGCGTTCACATCGCGCACCACCGAACCCAGTCTGCTTGGCGCGATATGGTGCACGAAACACTTCGCGAGCTGGCTCGCATTGTAAAGCCAGGCGGCCATGTCGCCTTTGAGGTCGGGGAAGTCCGTAACGGGAAAGTGCTACTAGAGCGTTTGGTGTGGGAGGCCGCGGAGGGCCTTCCATTCGACCGCCTGTTCGTGATGGTAAATCAGCAGGAATTCACCAAGACGGCAGCGTGCTGGGGCGTCAAGAACAACACAAAAGGCACGAATACAAATCGTATTGTCATTTTGCAGCGTCGTTGAGACTCGAACAATCCGTTCCAAAATCTACGAACGCTTTGATCACCGAAGGACGTCCTGTTGGAAGATAAAGAACGGGTCGAAGTGCTTGAGGCAGCGTTAGCGCAGATGCTCAAGCCGATCAAGGGCATTCTGTTTTCTGTGATCATCAAGGCTCTTGCCGAGCGTCAGGTGCTCCAAATCAACAAGTCCGACCCCGCAGATGAGGACCTCGTCCTGCGGCTCGAGAAGGCCATACTCATTTGCGCGGCTGAACTAGAATCTAAGCCCGTCAGACGGCCACGGCCAAACGAGGTAGGGAACGACGTCGAGGCATACGTGATGCGAGCATTGCCCCAGGTGGGCCTCAATGCTGCGAGACCGACGTCCGCCGCCGGAGCGGGCAAATCCACTGGATATCCTGACATTTGATCCGAGACCAGCAGGACCGCGCCACCTATTTAGAGTGCAAAATCTACGCTGAAGGGTCGGCAGCAACGACGATGCGATCGTTCTACCTGTCACCCTCGGAATCCTTCAAAGTTTCTGTTGACGCTCGGCACCTGCTACTGGCATTTGGCATGACGGCGCAAGCCATAAGCGGGTCACGCGATTCGCAGTACTTACCTACGTCATTTACCCTGATTGACCTGCACGATCTTCTCTGCGACGTAAAATACGAGTTCAATTCCGACAATCGTCGGCTGTATAACGCGCCAATGACACTGCTAGCTGGAACGCTCTGAGTGTGCGCGTAACCGCGAGCGCGGCGGCTCCTTCCGTTCGGCGAGCCGCTCGCACCGGCAGCTGGCTAACCTTGCTACTGGCGGACCCTGTGGGGGATCTGGTTCGTGGTCGCTGGCCTCGGCCGGCTACCGGTATGACGTCGTTGCCACCGGCTCGCCCCCTGACTGGCGGATCCGGACGCGCCCAAAGAGCACCATGTGGGCGCGGGTGCGAACGCGAAGTTTCGCGGCCGCTTCGTCATCCTGTATGCCAGCGGCGATGTGGTCAGGAATCTCTACAACGTCGAAGGTCGAACCAGTCGGGCCGCCCTTTATAAGGCTGCGGAATGTGGCCACAAACTCGTCGCGCATGTGACGGCTTTTGGTATTGGGCCCACAGGCTACACAGATAACGAGGCCAACAGCATCCGACTTGGCTTTCCGTGGACGCCAACCCAGTATCCAAGTGAGCGCGATGGCCGCGGACGCAAGAGCGATCGCGCCCAGTCGCCAGCGCAACTCCTCGTCTGGAATGATCAATGCGAACAGAGTTGCTGCTGCGATCAAAGCAGAGGCGAGACCCCACCCTGTGTGCCATTTCTGTTCGAGAAAACGGAGCGTGCTTTCGATATCCACTACATGAATCACTGAAACCAGTAACGGCGTGTTCTGGTGACGATGCTGGGTGGATTGTAGCCGGTCCGGTGCCTTCGCCGGCGCAGGCGCCAGATCTTGCGGACTCGCTGACATCTCAGCGGAAGCCGGTCGAGAACACATGGGCGGCGATCAACTCAACGATGTCGATCCGGGATCCGAGGCCACGCGGCTGGAGGGTCTTCGCGAGTGCCGGATGCGTGCGCACGAAGCGCGCGGTGCGCTCCAGCAACTGCTCGCCATCCTTGGCGCCGTATTGCCGCTGGAACTTCTGCCGCAGCTCCGCGTTCGCGGCAACGATCTGTTGGTCCCGAGTCATCGCATCCCCTTCGGGATCAGACGAGACCCGCGCGTTGGCGATCAGGTTCCCAACTTCCCCGTCCGCGATCTTCGCCATCACGCCATCCGGCAGCCCCGTCGCTTTGCGGATGCTCTGATACTTCTCCCTGAGCCGCTGCTGTCCGGCGGTGTCGATCCCCGCCTCGGCGAAGAGTTCGGCGCCGCGTGCTTGATGACCTCCACGCCCGCGTCGTAGCTATACAGCTCGCCGCCGGTGGCCTGGGGTAGGGGCGCGGCCTGGTCGGCGTCATACAAGACGCGCGTCTGCCGCTGCACGTCAGGGGTCGGGGGTGCAAAATCGTTGTCTGCCATGTTTCAGTCTCCTCGTGGTGTGAACGGATCGAATTGCCATGTGACCACGCCGGCCTCGTCGTCCTCCGCCGGCGAGGTCATGCGACGCGTGCGTCCGATCGGCGAATGCGCGTCGTGGAACTTATTGAGCGCGGCCTGCGCGCCCGTAGCGGGTGACACCTGACGCGGCGGCGCAGGCGCGGGTGCGGATCGCGGCGTGCCGACATAGGCCGCAGCCTCCGGCTTCAAGCGGGCGCACCCGCAGTTGGTCATCGGTGCCTTTCGCCGAAAGCAGGTCGCGCGTCGCGAGGACGACTTCGCGGCCGCAGGCGCAGCGGCAGATCCAGGCGGTGATCGTGGTGCCATGCGGACCTGGGAGATAGTGGCCTGGTCGCTGGACGTGCAGGTCGCCGAGCTGCCGGCCCCGCAGGTTGCGCCGCATTCCTGGGCGGGGCTGCTTCAGGCGCTCGTGCGAGAGACAGCCGCAACTCCGCGCGTGGCCCGAGAGCAGATGGTCGACGCGCACGTCGGTGGTCCGTCCGCACTCACACACGCAGCGCCACACGGACTTGCGCCCGCTCGCATGCGGGATCCGCTCCACGACGCGGAGCCGTCCGAACGTCCGGCCAGTCAAGTCGACACGGGGCGGCTTCATCGGTCGTAGTCCCCGCCGTAGGCACCCTGGTAGGGATCGAAGTCGGTTTTGACTTTCCCGACCGAGCCGCGCTGTCCGGCGATGTCGTTCGGCATATCCGGCATCGCAAAAGTGCAGGCAAGTGCATCCGCCAGATCAGGCGACCGGCCGAGACGCCGCTTGATCTGATCCTTCTCTTCGAGCTGAAACTTGCCGCCATTGAAGGTGTAAGTCGGCGTCACCAGCTCGGCGACCAACTCGGGGAGGTTCGGCAGCGCTCCGCCGCGCTTGATCCATTCGGCCATTTCAAACCAGATCTCCGCCCGCCGATTTTTATAGCGCTTGTCCATTGCCGGCGCGCCGAACTGGACTTCGATTGGCGCAAAACCGTTTGCCCGAAGAACGTCGGTTGTTCCAGCCCCCCACCCACCCACCGGTCGAGTCGATAGCGGCATGCGTTACCCCCCCATTTTTCCTGGGCGGCGAGGACGCGGTTTGCAATATCAACCGAGACGGCGGACCCCGCCCGTGGCGCATAATGACCGGCCGGAACGCTGCGAGGCCTTGCCGTGGGAATATTACAGATCGGTCGTCACCGAAGCGGGCGCAGTCGATGCCCAGCCGCTTCTGCGCCCAGCTGTAGTCGTCGGGTCGGAGCTGTTTTCTCATCGCGGCCTCCACCTCCTCGATGCCGAGCAGCGCGTTCAGCGACTGCGAGGGAAACTCGCCGAGGATGTAACTCTTGACCCAGGGGTTGTCGCGGCCGTAGGTGGCGATCTGCTCGGCGGCCCAGGCGCGGTCGATCCGCGGCGACCGCCTCGGGTCCTCCGGGTCTCCGGTGATCCGGATGACATACCAGAGGTGCCGGAGTTGCGAGGCCGCCGCGTAGAGCATCCCGTCGAGCGAGATCGGGTTGCCCGCCTGCATGATCTTGCCGAAGGTGCAGCCGGAGAGCGACTGCTCGGCCGCGCGCAACACGGTGAGCGGAATGGCGCCCGACTCGTCGATCAGCGCCAGCCCATACTTCGAGTGCAGCCCGCTGAGGGTCGCGCCCTGCGCTTCCGCGTTCGCGGACTTCGGCCAAGTCCGAGCGACGAGAAACCACGTCTCGGGATGATCGTTGGCGAAGATGCGCGAAGCCGTCCAGGTGAACGCCTTGGAGTAGTAGGGACTGCGCGCCATCCACTTCGCGAACTCGGGCCAAAGGTTCGTCGACAGGTTGTCGCCGGTGATCGCGACGGCCGCGCCCTTCGGATGCTCGCCGTGATCGCCTTGTGTCCCGATAAAGTGCAGTCCGCCGAAGACGAGCGTGGCGGTCTTGCCCGGTCCGGCGCACGCCTGCAGGCTGATGCGCTGCTTCGTCGGGTCGGGGCTCGCGAAGGCCTCCAGCGCTTCCACTTGCGCGGGATCGAGCGTGGCGCCCGGGAAGTTATCCGCGAACCAGCGGAGCGGGTGCTCGCGCCACTCGCGGATCGTTGACGCGGTTTCCGTCAGGCTAGACATCGCGCGCGCCCTGCTGCCGACTCGCGGCGACCGCTTGCTCCAGCGTGAATTTCCCGGTGTGCTCGATCCGCTCCTTCGGCTTGCCGAAGCGGTAGTGCCACAGCATGCACTCGACCGCCGCCGGGAGTTTGCCGGCCAGGAGCCGCGTCTTCAGCCGCGCGAGATACGCCGGGTCATCCACCAGGAGCGCGCAGACGGCTCGCGCTTCGGCCGTGGCCTTGTTGGGGACCCCCTCCCGCCGGCCGGCGGGGTTCCCGCTTCGACCCTTGGCGAACTGGCCTGTATTCCGCCTGCTCTTTGCAGCGGTCGCTGTGCGGCGGGAGGGCTTGGCTTTGCGACTCATCGGAACAGCTCGACGCTGCTTCTCGCTCAGGGCTGACGATGGCGTGTGCTTGCGGCTCATAGCAGCACCTCGAACGCCCAGCGCGCCGCTTCGATTCTCAGGCGGACCGCGCAGGCGATCTCGCTGTGCGTGAACTCCGAGACCTCGGCGGCAGGTCCGAGGATCCGCTCGGCGCGACAGCCGGGACAGCGGACGCGGAAGCCGCCGTCGATCGGGACGACGTCCATCAGTGAGACGCCGAGGAAGATCGGCGTGCGCAACGTCGTGGCGATCGTCGAGGTCGACGTCGTGGATGTCATCGGGGCTCGTAGTAATCGACGGGGACAGCCTCCGCGTCGATCGGCCGATACGGATCGCGGGCGATGAACGGGTCGATCGGACCGAGGCGGCGCAGCGCAGCGACAGCGAGTTCGGCGTCCGGTAATCGTCGGACGGGTTCGAGGATGTCGGAGCCGTCGATGGCTCCGTCAAGGCAGCGGTCGGTCTCGTGACAGTGGGGGCCTGCCTCACCGACACCGGCGCCGCCCCCGTTCTGCGGGTCGGAGGTCGCCGTCGAAAGATGCGCGCGGTCGCTGGCGTCGAAAGCCGTCCGGCCGGTCGTCCGCAGCCGTTGCAGGATCGGCAGGTAGGTTGGTGACCAACGACAGAGCTTGCAGCGCAGCTCGGCACCGTCACGCCCGCAGCATCGGTTCTCGCGGATGGCCGCCTGCTGCTCCTCAGCCGCGTTCCCTGTCTCCACGTCTCGTTCCCCTGTAACGCTCTTTCCTGTAACGCTGCGTATGTCTGTAGGGCACAGATGGGATAGAGACTCTTGTAACGTAAGAGAAGAACGTTCTCCCAGCGTTACAGCGTTACGCGTTACATCGAGGGCGTTACACCTTGGGACCGCGGCTGCAAGTGCAAGAGCCGCACGGACTTTGGCGCGGTGCTTCGCGACCCGCAGCCGGTTGTTCTTGAGCGTTACAGCGTTACGCTCTGCCAATGCGTTGGGGTCCAGGGCGTTACCGTTACCGAGGGCCATCCGATGTTTCGCGCGGTGCCTGCTGACCCGGTCGCGTCCCTTGGCTCGTCGCGCCTCATCTCGCATTCGCGCTGCAGCTCCGGGAGACCATGCGGGCGTCGCGTCAACC
>JACDDJ010000072.1 GCA_013817065.1 Acidobacteriota bacterium | reverse complement strand
CGTGAGGAAATGAACGCCATCAGCCTCCTCGACTGAATACACGCCGACGACACCGGGGTGGTCCAGCGCCGCCAGCGCCTTCGCCTCCCGCCGGAAGCGTTCGAGGCGCTCCGGGCTCGCGGCCATGTCCGCCGGCAGCACCTTCAGCGCCACATCGCGCCCGAGCTTCGTGTCGGTGGCGCGATAGACCACACCCATCCCGCCGACGCCAATCGTGGCGGTGATGCGGTAATGCGCGAGCGTCCGGCCGACAAGGTCCGGTCGTCCACCCGTCGGTCGGCCTTCGGTGTCAGGCACGCCAGTCGAATTCATTCATCGGTGTCGTCAGAGATCGGACCAGCGACGGACCCATCGAGGCCGACCGAGCCGACTCGCACCGTCTGGAACACGCCATGCGTGTACGGGGGATCCGCGTCGTTGGTCGCCTGAGCGAGGTCAAACCACAGGTCCCAGGCCAGGGCGAGCTCGTCGCCGGAGAGGTCGCCCAGGTCGCGGTCGTCGTCACTCAGCATCTGCATCGGCTGCGCCGGGGAGGATGATGGTTGTCGGCAGGTGGTGTTCGGCGAGGCCGGTGACCTGTGCGTGAGCGTGCGGGAGACGCCGCTCACTGGACGTCAGGCGGCTGAACGCTTCCAGGTAGGGCCCGGCCGCGGCGGCGTAGGCGCCCATCCGGGCCGCATCCGATCGCCGCTGCGAGTCCTGCTCCCGAGCGAGCGCGACAACGACACCGTCGCGGTCGCCGTCCACCGCCGCGCGTACGGCGGGACGCCGCACATGGGCGCCGGCCTGCGGGGCGAGGTCGAGGAGCCGATCGGGGTCGGTCGTGACGAGGAGCTCCAGCGCGGGCGGCAGCCGGGTCGCGAGCTCGCCGATCACGGCATAGTCCTTGGCTCGCTGGGTCTGCTTCATCCTGATGAGCGATTCGACATCGACGACGAGAAACCCGTCCCGCGCCGCCGCGAACAAGCGGTCGATCGCCGCGGCGCTCACCCGTGGCGGACGACTGAAGAAGTCGCAGCGCACGCGCCGGCCCCGTTCGTCCGTGTACTCGAAGTGGCTGGACCAGCCGCCGGCGAGCCATTGCGGATCGAGCGGTGCCCCGGGCCGGTAGGAGGCACCACGCCGAGCGAGGACATCCAGCACCCGGGCGCACGCCTCGGCCGTCTCGCGGATCACCCAGTCACCGTCCTTGCTCATGATCGCGATCCGGTAGTGCACGACGGCCTGGCCCGACGCCAGGGCCACGATCGGGCCGCGATCGTTGAAGACCCGTGTCAGGTCGAAGTACACGTTGTCAGCCACGCCGCAATTGTAGCCGCTCGAAGACCGGGAGAGTCCGTCTCGCGGCTCCGAGCGCGAGGCGAGGGATCACGATGGAGTGACGGCAGAATGCATGGGGACGCGTGGCGTTTAGCGGCGAAGTGGATAGGAAGCATTAGCGAGGTCAGCAACTGTCTTGAATCAGGCAGCCTGCTGGTGCCACTCTGTGTTGTGTTTGACCATTGCGTTGAGGATCGTGAGCAGCTTGCGCATCACCGCCACTAACGCGAGCTTCTTGGGTTTGCCGGCCGCCTGCAGCCGCTGGTAAAAGGTCCGAAGGGGGGCGTTGTACCGGCTCGCGACCAGCGCCGCCATGTAGAGGGCCTGGCGCACCGAGGCACGCCCGCCCCAGATCATTCGTTTGCCGCGGAACCGGCCGCTATCGCGATTCATGGGCGCGACGCCGACGAGCGCGGCGATCGTCCGCCGATCCAGCTGGCCGAGTTCCGGTAACTCGGCCAGCAGCGTCCGGCTGACCGCGGGACCGATGCCCGGCACACTGCGCAGCAGATCGTCCTTCTCCCGCCAGGCGGGACTCTTCTGAATCCGCTTCTGCAGCTCATCGTCCGTGTCCGCGACGCGCCGTTTCAGCCAGGTCACGTGTTGCCGCAGGTCGCGCCGCACAGCCGTGGCCGTCGCCTGCTCCAGGCGTTGTCGCTCGGCGTGAAGCATCTCCAGCAGCTGCCGACGCCGGGCTACCAGCGCGGCCAACGCCTGGGTGTCGGCATCCGGTAGGGGGCGCGGCTCCGGCCGAACGCGCTCGCCAAACAGCGCGATGACTTCGGCGTCGATCGGATCGGTCTTCGCCGTGCGGCCGATCGCTTGTGCGAAGGCGCGGATCTGCCGCGGATTGACCACCGCCACCGGCAACCCGGCCGCCGCACACGCTACCGCGACCGGCACGTCATAGCCGGCGGTTGCTTCCATGACGACCACGCTCGGCGCCAAGGTCTTCACCCGCGCCACAAACGCCACCAATGCCTCGGGGGTGGTGGCGCTGGTCCATCGCTCGCCGGACGGCGCCACCGCAATCACCAGCTCCGCTTTGCTGACATCAATCCCGACACTGCTCCACTCCACGTCTGCACTCCTGGTCATCGCGACTCCCGGCCTTATTCGAGTGCGGGCTCGAGACCCTTCCAACTGTTCGGGATGAACGATGACGTCTGCAAGCCGGCGCCCCTGCTGACCTGCGGTGTGATCACCTGGAGGCAAACGGGCTACCGACTCGCGACTTGTTTTAGCAGATCTCGAAGACATAAGGAGGCAACATCAGCTGCGTTCTCAGAGCCGAGCCAAGGCACGGCGCGGGGCGGCAGATGTCGGAATCGCGAAGCGCGTAGGTCTCGGCGGGGAGCTCGAGCCTGAAGCCTTGCGGCATCACGCCGATGACTTCGAAGCGCTGCGTGTTCAACAGGATGATCCGTCCCGCGATTGCGGGGTCGCCGCCGAAGCGGTTCTGCCAGAGGCGATGGCTGATAAGCGCGACGCGCGCCCCGCCGGGCACGTCTTCCTCCGCCGTGAAGTGCCGGCCGATGGCGGGGTCGACGCCGAGAAACGTGAAGAAGTTCGCGCCGATTAACCCCACCTGCACGATCTGCGGGCTGGGTTCGCCCTCGAGAATCCACTGCTGGCCCGTGGCGATCGTCAACGCCTCGAGCGTGCGGCTCCGGTCGCGATAATCGCGGGAGGCGAGCGGATGCAGCGCCGGCAGGTCAGGCGCGCCGTGCCCGAACACATGCAGCGCGTCGAAGGCCGCGGCGGAATGCGTCGGCAGCCCGAGCGCCTTGAAGTCGACCGGTTCGAGCAGTTCGAGCGTGTGCAGAACCTGGAATCCCGTCTCCGGGGGCGGCGCCGAGAGGACGGTCAGGCCGCGAGAGTCCGTGCAGAGCAGTCTCTTCCACTGCGGCTGGTACGCGGCGAGATCCGCCAGCCGCGCGGGATGACGTCCGGCATTCAGCGCCGCAACGACCGCTTCGGCTGTCGGGCCCTCGTAGAACCCTCTCCGCCCCTCGCGAGCGACCCTTCTCAGCGCGTCGGCCAGTTCGGGATTGCGGAGCGTTTCGCCAGGACCGAGCGGTTGACCGTTTGGAAAGTAGAGGGCCAGCGCCTTCGGAAACGCCTGCATCTTCCTCTCGCCGTCCGCGATGAACCCGGCAAGAATCTGCCCCACGGGGAATCCCGTTTCCGCCAGCCGGATCGCGGGGGCGATCACCCGCTCGCGCGTCAGCGCGCCGTACTTCTCGTGCAGTGCCAGCAATCCGCCCACGCCTCCCGGAATCCCGGTGCCGCGCAGGTCGCCCGGCGGCGCTTCGGGCGGGCGTGCCGTGTGGCCGCCAGGCCTCGACGGGCTGCGCCGCGTAGAAGTCCAGGTACGCCGGCTTGCCGTCCCGCTTCATCCAGACAGTTGCGGCGCCGCTGCCGCCCAGCCCGGACATCTGCGGTGCGACGACCCCGATCGCGAACGCGGTCGCGACCGCGGCGTCCACCGCGTTGCCGCCCGCGCGCGCAGCATCTCGATCCCGGCATCACTGGCCAGCGCGTTGGCAGAGGCGACCACGCCATTCTCTGCCTCCACACGCTTGCCTTGCTCCGCGGGAGGCGTCACGAAGGCCGGTGCGCGTCCGCTCTGCTGCGCCGACGGCGAGCTCCGTCCGCCCGCACCGGATGCGACCACGACGGTCGCGACAGCGAAGAACAGAAGTCTTCGGCCTCGTGGCATCACCCTCTCCAGAACAACAAACAGGTCCCGCGCGGGTCAGAGCCGCCCGGCAATCATGCCTGAACTTCGGAAGAGCGGTCGAATGAGCGTCTTCAGCGGAGGTCGTTTCATCGTTTGAGGCGACGGGCGGGGGAGCAGGTCGCCGCTCGCGCGTCCGTTGATGATGACCTCGGCGCGCTGACCCCGCGCGCGCAGAAGCCTTACCTGGACCTCCACGGTGGAGTCGCGGCGCGTCATGGAAGCGACGATTCCCGGGTCTTCACACGTCTCGGAGGGTTCTTGCCGGTGAATGGCGAAGGATCCGCCGAGTCGGTGCGTAACTCGCCGCCATCGAGACCGCCATCACGACACCGACGGTAGCCGCCGTCGTCAGCGAGTCGCCCGCGGTGACGCCGAACAACAGGCCCTGCAGCGCGCCCGACAGGAGCCTGCCTGCGAGCACCCCGGCCAGGGCGCCGGCGAGCGTGAGGAGGGCGCCGCGCCGCACGATCAGCCACACGAGCGAGCGCGGCTCTGCGCCGAGCGCCAGCCGAATACCCAGTTCGCGCGTCCGGTTCGACACCGTGAAGGCGACGAGGCCGTACACACCGAGCGTGGCGAGCACCAGGGCAGCGACTCCAAACGCCCCGACGAGCCAGAGCGTCAGGCGGCGTTCCCTCACCGCGGTGTCGAGCGCCTCCGACACCGTCCTGGTGGCGGCCGGAACTTCCGGATCGATGTCGCGGACGATCCTGCGCGCGGTGTCGGCAAGTGCAGCCGGCGTCGCCCCGCGCACGATGATGGATGCCCGTGCCGCTTTGCCGGGTCGCTGTCGAGCAGAGACATAGAGCATCGGCTCCGGCGACGCTTCCAGTGTCATCTCGCGCACGTCACCGACCACGCCGACGATCTGTATGCCGCGCAGATCTCCGTCCATGTTGCCGAACTGGATCCATCGCCCGATCGGATTCCTGTCCGGCCACCTGGTGTTCGCCAGCGCCTGGCTGATCACCGCCACGTGCGGCGAACCCGGCGCGTCCCGGTCGTCGATGAGGCGACCCTGCAAGAGCGGAATCTGCATCGCCGTGAAGTAGTCCGCGCTCACCTGCCGGTACTGCGCATACCCCGACCGCGCCTTGAGCTCCACATCGGTGAGATCGAACTGCTCGCGAGTCGTGATCTCATCCGGCCGGGCCATCTCGATGAAGGCGCCATCCGGTCCTGTGCCCTGTCCCAGCGGGAAGGTGCTGACCAGGCCCACGGCTGTCACGCCGGGCTGCGCACGCAGACGATCGACCACCGCGTCGTGGAACGCGACCTGCCGACCCAGCGAGGCCGGGCTCTCGTCTGCCGGGAATGTCAGTCCTACGATGAGTCCTTCGTCGAGTGAGTAGCCCGGGTCGATCGACATCACCGCATGGAGGCTGCGTGCCAGGAGCGCGGCACTCGCCAGGAGCACCAGGGTGAAGGCCACCTGCGTGACAATGAGCCCCTCGCGCACGCGTATCTGGCGGCGGCTGCCCGTGCCCGACCGCGACTGCTCGGAGAGCGTTTCGGTGATGCGGACAGACCGTGCGCCGAGCGCCGTGACCAGGGTCAGCGCGAACGCGGCCGCCGTGGAGACCCCGGCGGCGAACGCGACGGCCGGCCAGCTCACGGACACGTCGGCGAGACGCGGAACGGACGCGGGCCCGATGGCCGCGAACGCCCGCACCGCCACCGCCGCGGCGGCAATGCCGATCGCGGCGCCCGTCAGGCATATGACCAGCGTCTCCGCGAGCAGCTGTCGGGCGATCCGGCCCGGCGTCGCCCCGATGGCCAGCTGCATGGCAAAGGCGGACCGCCTCGATGCCGCCCGAACCACGAGCAGGTTCGACACGTTGATGCATGCGACGAGCAGCAGCAGCAGCGCCCCGGCGAAGAGCAATCGCAGCGTCGGCTTCGAGGTTGCGGTTTGCACGTGGAGCAGGGGCACGGCCTCGGCACTCGTCATCCATGTGCCCTCCCCGTGGACGTCCTTCAACTGGCGGGAGAGGGCGCCGATCTCGCCCTGTGCCTGTTCCAGCGGCACGCCGTCGGCCAGACGCGCCACCACCTGATAGCTGTGCGCCGTGCGCGAGGTCTGCGGCGGGTACCGCTCGCCCGACGTCCAGATCGCCGTCCCGGCCGGGTACTCGAACCCTTCAGGCATCACCCCGACGACCGCGTAGCTCTCGGAACCGCTGCGGACGAACTCGCCGCGCGGTGCGGCCTCGCCGCGCCACTGGCGCCAGAATGCCGCACTGACGACGGCGGCAGCCGGACCGCCCCGCTGCTGCTCCTCTGCGCGAAAGCCGCGGCCGAGAACGGGCCTGACGCCCATCACGTCGAAGAATTCCTTCGACACGACCGTCAGCTTTGCAAGCCGGGCCGCGTCGGTGCCGGCGATGGGAACCTCGCCGTAGTTCGCCATCCGGGCCATCGCGCGAAAGCTTCGGCTGCCGGCGCGCCAGTCGTCGAAATTCGGCTCGGACACATTGCCACGCCTGCCGCTCTCGCCCAGCTGGTAGAGCCGGACGATGCGATCGGCGTCGGGATACGGCAGCGGCTTCAGCAGCACGCCCTCGAAGACGCTGAACATCGCCGACGCCGCCGCGATACCGAGCGCAAAGGTCAGAATCGCCGTGATGGCGAAGCCGGGATCGCGCTGGAGTGCGCGCAACCCGATTCGAAGATCGCGGAGGAAGTCGGCGAACCACGCGCCGCGGAACTCGTCGCGCGCCGCCTCGCGAGCCCGTTCGACACCGCCGAACTTGAGGAGCGCGACGCGGCGGGCTGCTTCCGGCGTCATGCCCGCGCGAAGGTGCTTGGCGATCTGCTGTTCCAGATGAAACTGAAGTTCTTCGTTCAGTCTGTCGTCGCGGCGGCCCATGCGTTCACCCTTTCACCGCGTCGAGCACGAGATTGATCGCGCGCGACATGCGGTGCCAGTCCTTGATTTCCTGCGTCAGGTGCTTGCGGCCGGCCGCCGTCAGCGCGTAATACCGGGCCCGCCTGTTGTTCTCGGTCGTGCGCCAGCTCGAGGTGATCAAGCGCTGCCGCTCGAGACGGTACAGCGCCGGGTACAGCGTGCCCTGGCCGACGCAGAGGACTTCCTCCGACCAGTTCTCGATGCGCTCGGTGATCCCCCACCCGTGCATGGATTCGAGCTGCAGGGCGCGGAGCACCAGCATGTCCAGCGTGCCCTGCAGAATCACCGCGGCGTCGCGGTCCAGTCGTCCGGCCATGCTCATCTCTCCTTCTGACGTTCGAAAGGAGCTTAGCGTCGCTTCCTTTCGACTGTCAAGGGGACTGATACGCAACAGGTCTGGCGGTCACTCGCGGGAGTTCCCCGGCGAGAGCGGTCGCGGCATGGGTGACGGCCATCGTCGAGTCAGGCACCACGGCCTGGCACTCTTCAACTATGAGGACGCGCAGTGCACCGGGCACGTCGGGGGCGCGCGAATCGGGCAACGCCCCGACGCGACACAAGTCCGTTCTCAGACCCGAGCCCGCACACGGGGCGGATTAGCACCCGCCCGACCCGCTTTTCCGCCTCCGAAGTGGCGATGCGTTCGGCGTAGGCCGTGATCGTTACCCGTCCGATCGGAGCGCCACCATCGGATCGATGCGCGAGGCCCGCCGCGCGGGCAGGTAGCCGGCGAGCGTCGCGACGGCGGTCAGCACGATCAGCATGCCGAGGAACGTCCGCGGATCGCTGGCGCTGACCTCGAACAGCAGCCCCTCCATGCCGCGCGCCAGGGCCCAGGCGGCGATGGCGCCGATGACGACCCCGATCCCCGTCAGCACGAGCGTCTGGCCCACGATCTGGCGCTGGATGTTCGCCGTCGTCGCACCGATGGCCATGCGGATGCCGATCTCCTGCCGCCGCTGGTTCACCGAGTACGAGATCAGCGCGTAGATCCCGAGCGAGGCGAGCACGAGCGCGAAACCGGCGAACGCGGCCAGCAGCCAGACCGTGAAGCGGCGCGACGACACCGCCTTGTCGACGAGTTCCTGCAGCGTGCGGAAGTCGTTGCCTGCGAGGTTGGGGGCGACGGGCTTCAGGGCTTGGCGCACGGCGCTCGCCAGCGGCGCCGCCCCCATGGCCGAGCGGACGACGAGATCGTGTGAGGGCCGATCGGGACACTGCCGCATCGGGATGTACATCTCGTTGCCGGAGCTCTGCTCGAGCGCGAGGTGGCGCACGTCGCCGACGACGCCGACGACCCGCCGTTCGGCTGCGCAGGGGCCCAGCACCGACTTGCCGATCGGATCCTGCCCGGGCCAAAGCTGGCGCGCCATGGTTTCGTTGACGAGCATCACGGGCTCGGTCGCCGCGGTGTCGGTCGGCGCGATGTCGCGGCCGGCGATCAGCGGGATGCCCATGGCGGCAAAATAGCCGTCGCTCACCATCCGCGGGTAGGCGAGCGGCGCCTGCCCGCGTTCGTAGGTGACGCCCTTGGCCCGCGCGCCCCACGTGCGGTTCTTGCCGAGCGGCAGCGCTTCGGTGATGCCGGCGGCATCGAGGCCCGGGATCTCCCTCACGCGACGCAGCACCTCGTCGATGTAGGCATCCTGCTGCTCGCGTGTCGCATACCGGCTGTCCGGATCCACGCGGATCGTGGCGGCGCCGGCCGGCTGAAACCCGAGGTCCACGTCGAGCACTTGCACCAGGCTGCGGACGAGGAGACCGGCGCCGACCAGCAGCACGCACGCGAAGGCGATCTCCGACACGACCAGCGTGCTGCGGACCCAGCGGCGGCTGCGTCCTTCCGTCGACCCGCGGGTGGCGTCCTTCAGCGAATCGTGCATCGCGGCGCTGCGCGCCTGGAAGGCCGGCGCCAGCCCGAAGAGGATCCCGGCGATCGCGGCCATCGCCACCGTGAAGGCGAGCGCGGTGCCGTCGGTCCGCACATCCCGCAAGAGCGGAATGCCCATCGCGTCCAGTTGTGTGAGCGCCTGCGTGCCCGCGAACGCCAGCGCGATACCGAGCACGGCACCGGCGCCCGCGAGCACGAGGCTTTCGGTCAGCATCTGCGCGATCAGACGGCGGCGCCCGGCGCCGAGCGCACTGCGGACGGCCAGCTCCTTCTGCCGCGATGCCGTCCGCGCGAGCAGCAGGTTCGACAGGTTCGCGCAGACGATCAGCATCACCATGCCGACGGCGGCCGCGAGCACCCACACGGCGAGCCGCGCCCGCCCGCTGACACGTTCGCTCAATGGCGTGACGTGCCCCCCGAAGCGGTTGCGATTCGGATGCTCCGCGGTGAGTCGTGCGCCGAGCGTGCGGATCCCCGCCTCCGCCTGACCCACGGTGACGCCCGGCTTCAACCGGCCGATCATCGCCATCGTGTTGCCCCAGCGATCCGTCTGCTCGGCGAGAGGAAACGGGAAGTAGAGGTCGAAGTGGCTGCCGGGCGCGAACACCGATCCGAAGTCGAAGGAGGCCGGCAGCACGCCCACGACGGTGTGCGGCTCGGCGTTCAACGTGAGCGATGTGCCGACGATCGCCGGATCGGCCGCGAACCGGCGGCGCCAGAAGCCATCGCTCAGAACCACGGCGCCGGGGCCGTTCCAGACCACCTCTTCGGCGCTGAAGAAGCGACCGAGCTGCGGCTGGACGCCGAGGACCTGGAAGAAGTTGTCCGACACCGGCACGCCGCTGAGGCGCTCCGGTTCTCCGGTGCCGCTCAGGAGATTGTCGCCGGTGCCGTAGAACGCGAAGTACCCGGCGATGGCCGACAGCGACTGCGTCCGCTCCCGCAAGTCCATCATGTGCCCGACCTGCGTCGTCTGGCCCGACAACCCGGCCGTGTCGCCATTGGCGATCCAGACCAGCTGCTCTGGCTCGGCGAACGGCAGCGGGCGCAGGATCAGTGTGTTGACTACACTGAAGACCGTCGAGCTGGCGCCAATCCCGAGGGCGGCGATCAGGACGACGAAGACGGTGAACGCCGTATCCCGCCGCAGCGTGCGGAGGGTGTAGCGCAGGTCGCGGAACAGGGTGTCCAGTGCCATAGTTTGCTTGGACGATTGCGGCAGCCGATTGGTTTAGGGAGGCCGGGAATCAAACCGTTCCCGCCCCGAAAATCAGTCCTTGCTGGACGCTCCGCTCGCCCGGCCGGCTTCGGGCTATCGTGAACCGATGACCGGCATCGTTCTCACCGGCGGGCGCAGTTCGCGCATGGGCATCCCGAAGGCGCTGCTCGCGTTCGACGGCAAGCCGCTGATCGTCCATATCGTGCGCCGGCTGGAGCCGACGTCCCGCGTCTCGTGGAAACGGGACGCCCGGGCGGCAGGACTTTCAAGGCAACGCGCCGGCCTAGCGTCGGATCGAGCGCGCGATAGACCTGGCCCATGCCCCCGGCACCGAGCGTGTCGATGATCTCGTGGTGACCGAGGCGGGCGCCCGGCGCGAATGACATGCGAGCGGAGTGTACACCGGCGGGACGCTGCGAACCGCCTGCATGTCGCCAGCTTCACCTATCCGTGTCGCTCGCCTGGGTCCCTCGTCCGCTCGGGCGCGGCAGCGCCTTCCTCGGCAGCTTCTCGTCCCGCATCGCGGCGTTGTAGGCAAACACCGCGATCACGGTGGCGTGTTGCACCATGTCATCGCGCTGCACCCGATCGACCGTATCCATGTTCGAATGATGAGTGCGCGAGTTGTACTCCAGGCGATCCACCATGAACTGGAAGGCCGGGATCCCCAGCGCATCGAACGAGACGTGATCGGTCGAGCCGACGGACCGGGGCCCCAGCGCGTCGACACCGAGATCCTTCAGCGGCTCGATCCAGCTTTGGAAGATGGGACGCACGGCCAGGTTTCCCTGCAGCCACACGCCGCGGATCTTCCCCGTCCCGTTATCCGAGTTGAAGTACGCCGAGATTTTGCCGTGACCCGGCTTCAGCTCCATCGTCGCCGGATCACCGAAGTGTTCGCGCGCGTAGGCGCGTGATCCGAGCAGGCCCTGCTCTTCAGCACCCCACAGGGCGATCCGGATTGTGCGGCGCGGCTTGGCGCCGATCGCCTTCAGGATGCGCATCGCTTCCATCATCGCGGCGGAGCCCGTCGCATTGTCGGTCGCACCCGGCGATGCGGCGACCGAGTCGAAGTGCGCGCCAAGCAGCACCACTTCGTCCTTCAACACCGGGTCGGTGCCGGGGATCTCGGCGACGATGTTGAACCCGTTGGGGGTAGTCTCCTCGTGGAATTTAGTCTCCAGATTCAGCTCAACCTTGACCGGCACACCCTTGTCGAGCACGCGAATCATGCGGTTGTAGTGCTCGACCGCGAGCGTAACGGTCGGAAGCACCGTCGCGGGATCGGTGGTCCGCGAGCCGCCACCGCTCGGGAAGATGGTGCCGCCATCGGTGCGCTGCTGCTGGATCGTCAGGTTACTCCCGGCGGACGCCGTCAGGCTGTCGCTGCCGCGGTTGAAGGTGGCGACGACGCCTTCCGCCTTCAGGAACTGCTGGATGCGCGCTGCCAGGTTCGGTGCCGCCGCTGCTCCGCCCCGCCCTCGTCCACCGCGTGCCGGAA
>JACDDJ010000583.1 GCA_013817065.1 Acidobacteriota bacterium | reverse complement strand
CGGTTTCCTAAACCGTGCGTCGCAGGTTCGAATCCTGCCGGGGGCACCCCAGCATACAGGCTCTGACCAGGCAATCTAGCAGGTGCGACGCACCAGGACCGGGCCCCCGAAGTGACCACCAGTGACCGCGATTGACCGCCATTTCCGTTTGCGATTGGGAACAGTGTGGGAAGAGATTCGGATCGCCCGCTGTCCGAGGAGCCCGTCCCAGGGGACGCGGTCGCTTCCGGCGAGCGTAAGCGCCAGGTCTCCGCGTCGTCATCGGCCATCGTCGAACCGTGGGCATCGACTGCGCGCACGGACGTCGCTGCTCGACTTCAGTACAGTATGCGGTTCACGAGGCGGGCGATCGGGTCGGTCAGTCCGCTGGATGGTCGTTCGGATGCTGTGTTGTGAACGCCGCGAGTTCGCGGTCGGGGCTGACGTGGCGGCGGTACAGCGGCCCGCACGGAGTCCCTGCCAATCGCAGCGACAACGCCACAACGTCCTGCACATCGTGGGTCGACTGGTACGCGGCACCGAGGTGGGCGAACTCGGTCATGACGCCGACCGCACTCCGATTGACGGTCTTGGCCAGACGATGCTCGGTCATTTCGGCGACCTCGCGGTCGATGAACGAACGGTTGATGCGATGCGCGTCCAGGGTGAGTGCGAGCGCGGGCGGGAACCGATCGATGACCGATGCGGCAGGAGCGAGCGGAATCAGGACTGGTAGCAGCGTGGTTTCGTTGAAGAATAATGCGATCTGCGGCTTCCAGAACAACACCGTGGCGTACCGCGATCCAAGCTTCGTGGTCGAAGACCCAGACGGCGCCGCCGCAGTCGCGTCTGCACGATCGAGGAACTTCCGGGTGCCGTGAACGACGAACACGTCTCAAGACTCGCGTAACCGAAGCGCCGGTCGGCAGACGCCGGACTCCAGACTGGTTGCTTGGCTGCGACGTACCTGGACGCCGGGTCAGGGCTCCGGATGCTGCGGGACATGGAGAAGTCGACGCTGACTCGTCCGCACGGTTGCAGCGCGAACAGTCGACGGCTGGCGCGCTCGTCCTGCGGCGCGCGCTTCGGTGGGCGCAGACCGAGGGCCTGATCACTCGCAACGTTGCGACTCTCGCTGCCGCGGTGCGCGTCGAACGCCCGGAGGGTCGCACGATGACCCCTGAGCAGGCGCGCACCTTCCTCGACCACGTCCGGGGGGACCGCCTCGAGGCGATGTATGTGGTCGCACTCTCGCTCGGTCTCCGTCTGTTCGAGCTACTCGCGTTGGGTTGGGATGACCTGAACCTCGATCCACCGGCGGGGACGATGGCGACAGTGACGATCCGGCGGGATCTGAAGCGCATTAGGGGCCGCGGCGTCGCGATCGACGGTGTCAAGACCCGGACCTCGCGCCGGCGATCCACCTCCCCGCAGTCGCCGTCGAGCAGCTCGTTGCGCACGCAAGCGCCAAGCGGCCGAGCGCCTTGCCTTCCCCGGCGAGTGGCCGACGGCTTCATTGGGTGTCGACCTGGTGTTCCGATCCCCCAGCGGTTCCGCACTCGATCCGTCGAACGTCTGGGGTTACCTCTCGGCGGCGACTCGACACGCCGGCGCGGAGTACCTCGACGAGCAGCGAACGGTGATCAAGCCGGGCACCGGTCTCGGCCACTGGCACCCACATGAGCTCCGTCACAGCGCCGCATCGCTGCTGCTTGCGCAGGGCGTTCCGCTCAAGGTGGTGAGCGACCTAATGGGCCACTCCGGGATCAGCACTATCGCCGCGCCGGCCGATGGTCTGCCGACCTACCTCGACGAACAGTGCAACCCGGGCTGACTTCAGTTCACAGCTCACCGACGGCGGAAGTGGATGACCCGCCACGGTTGGTTGGCGGCGGGCGCGGCTCCCGGGTCGTACGCCACTCAGTCTCCTTCTACCGGCCGATACGAGATCCGTCCCCCCATCTCGCCCTGAATGCGGGCCGATCCGAGCGCGACGCCTGCGGCCAGGACGAAGCTCGACTGCGCATCGATCAGGGTGTAGGTCACACTCACCGCCGCGATGCCTTCGAATATGTCTTTTCGGAAGGGCCGATCCTTGAAGAGCTGGTCGGCGGATCCACTCGCCGCCTTGACAAGGAGCACCCTGGTGAAGCGCGGCGTCGCTCCATCGTTCATGCGCAGCTCTTCGTGCAGGGCCGCGGTGATGAAGGGGGACCGCCTACCGCCCTCTGGGGTTGCGTGGATCGCCACTGCGAAGCTGTCGATCGCTTTGATGAGCGCGTCGATTAGGCCTATCTCGACGGCGACCTCCTGTGCGCTCTCGGTCGCCTCGTCGCGTTCGCTCCGTCAGGGCGTCCCGTTGCTCCTGCAGTTCGGCCTCACTGACGGCGCCACGTCGAACAACTTCGACTCGTCCGAATCCTCGGCGTCGGTCGGCGGGTTTCCTGCCCGGTCGTCACGTCACGGCCGTTCCACACCTGTCCCACTCACCGTCCCATTGGAGGTTCATCCATGCACCAGGTCTGTTCGATCCTCAACCGCTTCCGGCCCGCCGCACCGCTGGTGTTGCGAGTCGTGCTCGGCGGACTGTTCGTCTGGCACGGCATCGACAAGTTCGACACCGGCATCTCGATGGTCGAGGGCGCGTTCCGCGGCTGGGACGTCCCCGCTCCCGGGTTGACCGCGCCGCTCACCGCCGTCGTCGAGATCGCCGCCGGCACGGCATTGGTGCTCGGGATCGGAACTCGGATCGCGGCGATGTTGCTGAGCGTCGTGTCGATCGGGGCGCTCATCTACGTGAAGCAGGATCTCGGCATCATCTCCAGCACCCCGATGCCCGGCGCCGAGCTCGACCTCGCTCTGCTCGCCGGCAACATTGCGCTGATCGTGCACGGGCCCGGTCGCATCTCGCTCGACCACCAGCTCGGGATCGAGCCGCGCGAGTCCAGCGAGCTTCGCGAACCGGCCTACGCCGCCTGAGCCTGCCGAGTCAGTGCTCCTCCCGTCGCACACGGCGCGCCGAGTGCGACGGGAGGAAGCGGCGAAGCGACAGTCGATGCTTCACCACAGCTGTGGTGTTCGCGGCGCCGGTGCACATCGGGCAGTCCGCCACGTGGACGGCGACCCGGCCGGCGAGCTCCGCGTCGAGCTCGCTGTCGACGTGCGCGTCGAGGTACCGGCGGTAGCGCAGGTGGTCGATCCGGCGGCGCAGCATCACAACGGACGTAACACGGTGAGCTGGTGGATCCTTCCCGGGAATGCGACCGACGTTGCATAGGGTTTCCGACAAGTGCGTGAGCCAGCGATCGACGACACCGCGTTCGAGCGGTACGTGCTCCCCGAGATCGAGATGCTGCTGCGTGTCGCCCACTCGCTCACGCGCAACCACGCCGAAGCCGAAGATCTCGTCCAGGACACCCTGATTCGCGCCTACCGCGGCATCGACGGGTTCGACGGGCGGCACCCGCGGGCGTGGCTGCTGACGATCCTGCGCAACACCCACATCA
>JACDDJ010000071.1 GCA_013817065.1 Acidobacteriota bacterium | reverse complement strand
ACCCCGAGCACGGCGAAGGCACCGGACATCTCTATGCGATCGACGGGACCAGGCGCGGCGACATCAGCCCGGTCATCAAGAAGGGCGACAAGATGGAGCCGAACCCGAACAGCGGGCAGATCTGGCACTACGATGACATCCGACGGTCGATCTCGACCGGCGCGCTCCTCAACGGCATCCTCTTCTACTCGGACTTCAGTGGCTTCCTCCACGCCGTCGACGCCAAGACCGGCAAGCAGGTCTGGAAGCACGACATGTTTGCCGCGATCTGGGGGTCGCCGATCGTGATCGATGGGAAGGTCTACCTCGGTGACGAGGACGGTGACGTCACGATCCTGAACGCCGACCGGGTGATGAAGCTGGTCGCCGAGAACAACATGGGCAGCTCGGTCTACTCGACGCCGGTCCCGGCCAACAACACGCTGTTCATCGTGAACAGGAACCAGCTGGTGGCACTGTCGGAGACAAAATGAAGAGCGCGCAGACGCTCTGTCACGCGAGATCACGTCATTCTCCCGAGATCGCTCACATTCCCTTGTGGCGTGTTCGCTCCACACCGGATACCTCGAGCCGACCGGCTCGCCGAACGCTACTCTACAGAGGCACTTATATTGCCGGTGCATTCCTGTTGCTGTGCGCGATCCCGGTGCCGAGCGAAACGCAGACCCGCGGTCGTGAGCACTCCATCGATCTGGTGACGGTCATTAGGGTGGAACCAGCAGACCCCGTGCCTGCCGGAAAGCGACTGACGCTGCAGGCGCCGGTCGAGGTCACGCCGCACCAGCCGAAGTCGGAACCTGCCCTCGCGCTCCTCGGTCCGCAGCTCGACCGAGCGGCGTACAACTGGGGTGACGCGTTCGTGTACCAATGGGTCGTCGAGAATCGCAGCAAGCAGCCCGTGACGTTTCCGGTCCTCTCCGACGACGATCGGGTGAATCGGGACATGCCGGGGGCGACAATCGCCTACATCGGTTTGAGATTCGCGGATGAGGCGTTCGCCGGGCAGGGGATCGGCGGACATGCGCTGTACGGCGCCGATTCAGTACCAGATAGCCTCGTGGTTGTCGGTCCAGGAGAGCGCCTCAGGATCCGCGCGCCGGGAAGGTGGGCGCTGACGAGAGCATCCAAGGGGGCCGGCGGCGATGCCGACGGTATGTATCAGGTCAGGGCCTCTGTCCAGATGGTGCGTCGAGGCGAGAACCTGTTCGCGATCGAATCGGTGACCAGCGCCACGGTTTCGATAACCAAACAATGATTGGCGCCCGCGTCCGGTGTCCACGATTTTCATCTGCACGCTGGCGTCACTCGTCACGGTCCGGTCAGCTCAAACACGCTATGCACTATCGATCCATTGCCTACATCGCGACCCTGGCGCTCACCGCCGCAACGATTTCAGCGCAGGCTCCCGCCGCGTCATGGCCGCAGTTCCGCGGGTCGTCCAACCTGGTCGGCACGACGCACGCGCCACTGCCGCCGAAGCTGAAGGTTCTGTGGACCTACGAAGCGGGGGACGCGATTGATTCGTCCGCGGCGATTGTGGACGGTGTCGTCTACGTCGGCTCGGCGACCGGCGAACTCCACGCCGTCAATCTCGCGGACGGTAAGGCGAAGTGGAAGTACAAAGCGTCCGCCGACGGCATCGGTGAATCCTCCCCGGCCGTCGCCAACGGCATCGTCTACGTCGGCGATCTCAGCGGCGTCATGCATGCGGTCGATGTGAATACCGGCAAGGCGGTGTGGACTTTCAAGACCGGCAGCGAGATCAAGTCGTCGCCGGTCGTGGTCGGTGACAGGGTGCTGATCGGGTCCTACGACGCGCATCTCTACGGGCTGGGCGCGAAGGACGGCAAGCTGGCGTGGAAGGTGCAAACCGAGGGCTACGTTCATGCTACGCCGGCGGTGGTGGACGGTATTGCGTATATCGCCGGCTGCGACGAAATCCTCCGCGCCATCCGCGTGACCGACGGCAAGGAGATGTTCACGGTGTCGTCCGGCGCCTATACCGGCGCCTCGCCGGCGATCCACAACGGACACGCGTATTACGGCACCTACGAGAACGAAGTGCTGGCCGTCGATCTCACCGGCAAGAAGATCGTGTGGCGTTACAAGCATCCAGAACGCAACTTCCCGTTCTACTCGTCCCCGGCGATCTCTGGAAACCGGCTCTTCGTCGGCGGTCGCGACAAGATGCTCCACGCGCTGGACCTCGAGACCGGCAAGTCGCTGTGGACGATGATGACACGCGCGCGGATCGACTCCTCGCCGGTTGTTTCCGGCGGCAACGTCTACGTCGGTTCGAGCGACGGCAAGTTGTACGTGGTGGACGCCGCAAGCGGCAAGACGGTCTTCGAGTTCGAAGCGGGCGGTCCGCTCACCGCGTCCCCTGCGGTGGCGAATGGGAAGCTGGTCATCGGGTCGGTCGACGGCAAGTTGTTCTGCCTGGGCTAACGCGCGCCCCGGTCAGACCCTGAACGGCACGTGCGCGGCGCGACGATAGAGGTCAGTCAACAAGTCCGCAGCTTCGGCACGGGGAACGTAGGGGATCCTGACCACGTGGGGCGCTCCTCGCGCGCCAAGCGTGTCGACGTGCACCGATGCCATGCGGTGCCGCCGGTCGAACGGGGATTCGTGCAGCGACACTCCCTGGATCCGCTCGACCCGCACGACGGTCATCTGCCTCCAGATCCATCCACTCTTGAAGAACACGGCGTCCGGTGTCGTGCGCCAGCCTGTGTATCGCACCTGCAGCTTCGCGTTGACCACGGCCCACCCGAGCAGGCACGCCGCCACTGCGAGTCCGACGGACGGCCGGAAGTAGATCAGCGGTAAAGCGAGCACGGACCACACGATGCTCGGAACAATCACCGCCCGACGAAAGGCCCTCGGGTGCGGCGGTCGCCACTCCTCGTCACGGAATTCGATCCCAGGAAAAATGCGGTCGATGAAGGGAGCCAGCGCGGTTCGCCGCAGGACTGGCGCAATCTTCTCGCGGGTGGGACGTTCGGCTGCGTCTCCCGTTACCTGCCCCACTGTCTGAAGGCGCACCGTCACGCGTCCAAACAGCCAGTGCAGCGGTCCCTCCTGGACGGTCAGCGCCTGCGCCCGCTTCAGAGGCGTCGTCGCGCTGACGCGAGTAAAGAAGCCGAACTCGGTGCGCAGCTCGTCTGCCTGGTGAACGAGGGTGTAGCCGTGCAGCGTCACGGCCGTCCAGAACATCGAGAGCACCCGCAGCGTCAGCAGCAGCACGGTGAGACCGCCGAACACGATGCCGAGCGCCTCGGCCGGCAGGCCCCCTTCTCCGACGATCCAGCGTCCGAACTGACGCGTCAGGCTTCGCGCCGGCGTCAGATCGTCCATGAACGCCGGCAGCAGACTCTCAAAGAGCTTGAACTCGTACAGGAGACTGAAGACCGCACCAATGACAAGGATCCCCTTGCTGTGGATGAAACCACTGAGCATCAGCTCTCTGGGAGAGAGACGCAGGATCACGTCGCTCCGGGCCGGAGCTGGCGTCACCTCGGGGGCGGGGGCGGCTGCGGTGCGACGACCGAAGACCTCGCGCCGCATCTCGTCGAGCGCGTCGAGCGAGATCACCTGCAGGGCAGCTTCCGGTTCGGCTCCGCCGCCGGTCTCGATCCGGACCTTCGCGACACCGAGGATCCGGTGCAGCGGCGTCTGGACGGCATCAAGGTTATGAATGCGGCCGTACGGCAGATGCCTGACGCTGCGGAACACGAATCCCGAGCGGAGCACCATTTCGTGCTCCTCGAAGCGATATCGGATCGACAGGACCCGCACCAGGGCGATCAGCGAGAGCGGCGCCAGCACCAAGGTGATGCCGAACCCCAGCCCCCACTCACCGGACCGTGAGGCGAAGAGCGCGGCCGCGCCAGGTACCAGGAAGTTCTTCGCCGTTGATCCAAGGGTGAAGAGAAACGAAGCCGGATGAAGCCGCCGCTCAGATTCCATCGTCGGACGCCTGTGGCAGCAGCTGGTCGCGCAGATCGAGCGCGACCTGGTGTTCCAGATTGTCGAGCCGGACAGTCGAGTGCTCGGTGCCGGCGGTGAAGATCACCAGTGCCGCGAGGCCGAAGCGGCGACGCAGCGGCCCCTGCAGGACGTCGATGTGCTGCACGCGCGATCGCGGCACCGCGATGATGGCGCGCCAGTGGACCCCTCGCCAGATCTCGACACCCACCTGGTCGACCACGTAGGACGTGGCTTCGTACGAGCGGCGCGGCCAGACCTCTGCCAGCCAGACCAGCCATGCGGTGATCGCCACCCATAAGACGACGGCGAGCACGTAGAGCCACGCGGGGTACGAGGTTGCCCAGTAGCCGATCGGCAATGCGAGAAGGAGCGGGATCGATATCGAGACAGCGGTCATCCACCCCACTGCTCTGTCGAAGGAAATTGCGGCTGGTGCCAGTTTGTGCCTGACCTTGCGGCCTGCTTCGGGCGTCTCGTCCATGCTGTTAGTGAACCGCGGAAGCCTTGATGATGGTCGCAAAATCAACGGCGAATGCGCGCAGCGCTTGACCGGTGGAGCGCGGTGCGCTGGAGTTCACCTGGACGGCAATCGAGACCTTGATGTCGGGAAAGTACAGCACCTCTGTCTGATACCCGGGCATGAAGCCGCTGTGTCCATCGGTTGGACCTGCTGATGATGGACGGATGATCACGCCAGGCCCGTACTTCGATTCAGGACCGAGCTTCGCCAGCATCCCCGGATCATACGTCGGTCGCGCGCAGGTCGGACTGCTTCTCCATGACCGTCTTCTCCGGCAGCGTTTCTGCTGGAGGGCGGTGAGCCTGGCGCACCATCTCGATCAGCGCCAGCGTGACCGCGACCACGACGGGGCCGAGCACAAGACCGAGAACGCCGAAGACCTGGAGCCCGCCCAGCACCGAAAAGAAAATCAGCAGCTCGTGAAGCCGGGCACGACGGCCGACCAGGCGCGGCGACAGAAAGTTGTCGATCGATCCGATCACGACCGCGCCCCATGCCACCAGCATCCCGGCCTTGACGTACTCACCGGTGAGCCCCAGATAGATCGCGGCCGGAATCCAGACGAGGAACGAACCGGCCATCGGGATCATCGAAAGAAAGAACATCACGACGCCCCACAGCAGGGGCGACGGCAGTCCCAGCAGCGAGAAGATGAGTGCGCCAAGCGTGCCCTGGATCGCCGCGATCACCAGCACGCCGTAGATCGTCGCGCCGATGACTTCCTGCGTGCGCACGGTGATGTCGTGCATCTGGATCCGCTCGAGTGGAAGAATTCGGTAGACCGCCTGCGTGATGGCATCGCCATCGCGGAACATGTAGAACATCGTGAACACGACCAGGACCATCTGGACGATGGCGCCGACCGCACCGCCGACTACCAGCAGCGTGCTGGCCGCAAGCGCGCCACCCCACGCCTGGAGCCGCTCAGCAATGAAAACCCTGGCAGCCTCCGGGTTGATGTCCACGTATCCGCCGGTCCGTTCGAGGATCCAGGCGACCCAGGGAATGGTCGAGGCGGACGAAAGCTTCTGCACCCCGGCCTGCAGATTGTCGGCGGCACCGGCCAGCTCACGCACCACCGCGATGGTAATGAAGGTGGTCGGAAGCAGGATGAGGACGATCACCAGCAGGGTCGAGAGCCCTGCCGCTCCGGCCGGACTGGGGACCCGCGACTGGATCCGCCGGTGCATCGGGTAGAACACCACCGCCAGTACCGCCGCCCACAGCACGACGTTGATGAACGGCTGCACCATGAGCCAGCAGAGATAGAGCGCGAGTGCAAGGACGACACCGAGCGTTATCAAGCCGGCCATAGATGTTTGAGTGTTTTGGTAGTTGGACGTTGGGAGTTGGAGGTTGTCCGCGCCTACTGCTTCAGCACGTCGATGTAATAGAGGTCGGTCGCGACCTGGAAGCGGTCCTTCGCGAGCGGCGTCTTCATCACCTGCCAGTCGGTGGTCGGCCGGATGGTCTGCCAGCTGGCCGGGTCGCCGACGCGGACGGGCATTGCGAAGGCGCGCTCTTCGGCCTGCCAGCGGTAGGCAACGGTTCCCGCCTTCTGGTCGAACGCGAGTTGCAGGACCGGCAGGGCCGCGCGGCGGAGGTACTGGTCGAAGATCGGCGTCAGGTCCATCCGCAGCTCGCCATTCATGAAGCGCACCATATCCTCGGTCATAATGTTGCGGTACTTGAACACCTGGTAGGTGCCTCTCAGTAGCTTCTGCCAGCGCTCGTCGTCATTCACCACGCCGCGGAGGGTGTGAAGGAAGAGCGCCCCCTTGAAGTACATGTCCTGGCTGGGCGTGCGATGGATGCCGCGCTGCGTAATCACAGGCTGGCGATTACCGACCTTCGACTTGTAGGCGTTGATGTACTTCAACGCATCAGCGGCGCCGAAGAGCTCCTCGACGTAAATCGCTTCGAGATAGGTCGTCCAGCCTTCCTGGATCCACATGTCGGAGACGTCGGCGGCCGAGACCGCATTCCCGAACCACTCGTGCGCACTCTCGTGAATGATGATGAAATCGAACTTCGTGCTGACGCCGACGCCGGTCCAGTCGCGCTCGAGGTATCCATTTGCGAAGCGGTTCCCGTAGGTCACGGCGCTCTGGTGCTCCATGCCTGAGTACGGGACCTCGATCAGCTTGTAGCCGTCCTTCTCGAACGGATACTCGCCGAACACCTTCTCGTAGGCCTGGATCATCGGCCTGGCCTGTGCGAACTGCTTTTTTGCCTGCTCGAGGCTGCCGGGCAGCACGTAGAAATCCAGCGGCAGATCCCCGAGGCGGTCGCTGAAATGGACGTAATTGCCGATGTTCAGTGACACGTTGTAGGAATTGATCGGGTAGTGCACCTGCCAGTCCCAGCGGGTGTAGCCGTCGCCCAGATCGGTCTTGCCGACGAACTTGCCATTCGAGACATCGACCAGGTCATTGGGGATCGCGACGCTGAGCGTCATGTTCTGTGGCTCGTCGCGCCACTGATCCTTGCTCGGCCACCAGATGCTCGATCCCTCGCCCTCGCAGGCGGTATTGATCCAGTGCTTCCCGGTCGGATCCTTTCGGAACGCAATGCCGCCGAACCGGCCGATCTCCCTCGGGCTGCCGGAGTAGTGGAACTCGATCGCGTACTCGCGTCCCTTTCGCAGCGCTGTCGGGAAGTCGATGAAAACGGCGTTGATCTCGCGCTCGAACTTCAGCTGGGTGTCACCCACAAGGATCCGGTCGACGCTCAGGTTCTCGTAGAGATCCAGCTGAATCCTGGTGTCGTCCTGGAGCATCCGGAAGCGGACCGTATTCTTGCCGCTGATGAACTTCTTGTCGGGATCGACGCGGATGTCGAGCGCGTACGACAGCAGGTCGTTATTTGACCGGTAGCGGCCGTACTCGCCGCGCAGGATGTCGGCGCGCGTTGGCGGTCGCAGCGCCGGCGCGGCGTTGGCCGGCCGCGGTTGTCCGGACGTCGTCTGCGCCACGACGTCTATACCAACGGTCGGGAGAATGGCCGCCATTGCACTCAGGGAAATCAGCCACGCTCGGAACATGCGCGTGATGATACCGGATCGTGACGCGGGCGGATCGCCCCGTGTATACTCCGCGCCAACGGTTCTGCCGGGAGGTAACGGTGCACATGCGGCTGTTCGCGCTTCTGTTGTTGTTGTCTTCGGCGACGGTCGCAGCCGCGCAAGCCCCCGCTGCGGCGTCGTCCGGCCAGGCCCAGGCACTCACACCCGCCGCATCGGCAAAAATCTGGATCGGCAGGGAGGCCGAAGTCGAAGAGTTCCTCCGCACCTCGCCCTTCACGCGGATAGAGGAGGTCCCGATCGGCGTCACCAAGCCCAAACGCGGTTACTTTGCGTCCGGCGGTCCGGCACTCAGCGCCGCCTGGAAGGTCCTGCGGCCGGGACGCCCGAACGGCTACTGGGAGAGCTACAAGTCGGAGATCGCTGCCTATCAGCTGGACCGGATGCTGGGCATTAATATGGTGCCGCCCGCGGTTGAGAAGACTTGGAAGGGGGAACGTGGCGCCGCCGTCCTGTGGCTGCAGCCGATCCGATCGTGGAAAACGGTCGAGAACCTTCCCAAGCCGGAACGATGGAACCTCGAAGCCATCCGCATGAAGATGTTCGACAACTTCATTGGCAACAGCGATCGCAATGCCGGCAACTTTTTGGTGGACGATCAGTGGAACCTGTTCCTGATCGACCACTCGCGAGCCTTTGTCAACGACTCGAAGCTCCCGTTTCCCATGGCGCGCATCGACAAAACGCTCTGGGAGCGGATGCTGGCGCTCGACGAGGCGCAATTGATGGAGCGCCTCGGGCCGTGGGTCGACAAAACATCCGTTCGCGCCATACTGAAGCGTCGCGACAAGATGCAGCAGACAATCGACAAGATGGTCCAGGCAACGAGCGAAGCGGTCGTTTTCGTGAAATAGGATGCGCCGCGCCCTGATCTCGGCCGTCATCGCCTGCGGGGTGCTCGGTCTCAGCCCCGTCGGAGGAAGCAGCGCGACCCAGGACCGTGCGCGGATCGTCGCCATCGGCGACGTCCACGGCGCAGCGGAGGCCTTCACCGCGATCCTGACGACTGCCGGCCTGATCGACTCCAACAAGCAGTGGATCGGTGGACGGTCGATCCTCGTCCAGACCGGTGACGTCACCGATCGCGGTGCCGGCACCAGGGCGGCGCTCGACCTGCTGATGTCGCTCGAGAAGCAGGCCGAGAAGGCCGGCGGGCGAGTGCATGCCCTTCTCGGCAATCACGAGGTCATGAACCTGACCGGGCACATGCGGGACGCGACACCCGAGATCTTCGCCAGCTTCGGCGGCGAAGCCGCGATGCGCCAGGCGTTCGGACCGGACGGCCACTACGGCCGCTGGCTCAGAAAGAAACCGATCATCGCCTCGCTGGACGACACGATCTTCATGCATGCCGGGATCAGCCCAGCTGAGTCCACCCGGTCGATCAATGACTTGAACAGCCGTGCGAAGCGAGAAATCGAACAGTGGGATGCCGGTGTGCGGCTGCTTCACAAGCTCAAGCTCGTGCCGGCGTCGCCAGAATTCCAACAGGTGGTGGAGGCGGCGCGGGCCGAGATCGAGCGGCTGAATGCGCTGGCGGCCGAGGGCAAGGTTCCACCCGACGCACCGCAGGTTGCCGCCGCCCTGCTGCCGCTCGCCAACGTCGGCGAATCCTCTCTCTACGCGGCCGAAGGTCCGCTCTGGTTCCGTGGCTACGCCACGTGGACCGACGAGGAGGGTGCGCCGCAGATGGCTGCCCTGCTGAAGCGGTACCGGGCTCGCCGGATGGTCAGCGGTCACACCGTGCAGCGGGATGGCCGGATCACTGAGCGCTTCGGCGGGGCGATGTTCCTGATCGATACCGGGATGCTCGCCAAGCCGTACTTCCCGAGTGGACGACCTTCGGCGCTGATCATCGAGAACGACACCCCACGTCCTCTCTACTTGCCGAACGACAAGTAGCGTTACACTGCGTCCTCGGCCCCCGGCTCGGGCAGCCAGAAGCTCGCGATAAAACCAACGAGGTAAACGGAGAAGCCGACAGCCGCCGCCACGAGTGCGACCTTCGTCGGCGCGTAGGCGCGATCCGGAGTGACGGCGAGCGTCGCGGTCAGCCAGGCGAAGGAGGTGCCGATCATCCGGCCACCGATATTCGCGGCGAAGCCTTCACCCGTGCCGCGCAAGTGGACGGGATAGACCCTCGGGAGATAGTTCCCCCAGAAGCTGAACTGGGCGACCGTACACAGGCCCGCGAAAAACACACCGACGTAGAGCCACTGCAGGTTGCTCGTCGCCAGGTAGCCGAAGACGATGGGCATGAGAATCAGCCCCGGGATCTGGAAGATCCTGATCAGTGCGCGGCGACTGACGATGTAAATAGCGAGGACGGCGAGGAGGATGCGGCCTGCCAGTCCGCCGTACTCCTGGACCTTCACAACGTCCGACGCGACGCGCTGCTCGATCGCGCGTGCCGCCGGGGGCTGCTGGTCCTGGGTCATCTCGCGGACCTCCTGCAGGCCGGGAATCATCTGCGGCAGCTGCTGGATGGCGCCGAAGGCCGCCCCGTAGGACATCGCAAACATGATCGTCGTCACAATTGTCGTCCGGCGGAGGGCGGGCGCGAACAGCGCCGCGACGCTTGGACGCTTCAGGGTGCCGGCGTCCTTTTTCTGCTGCCAGATCGGGGACTCCGGCAGGAACGGGCGGATCAGAATCAGCGGGATCGCCGGCAAGACGCCCGACATCAGGGTATACCGCCACACCGCCTGCGGATTCTGCACGTCGAAGCCGAGCGTATCGAGCGACGGCAAACTCGCCGCATACGTGATCGCCAGGCCGTTCGCGTAGGCGACGAGCAATCCGCCGAGTGAAGAGAACGCCTGCGTGTAGCCGAGCACCTTCTCGCGCAGCCTCGGCTCGGGGAACAGCTCCGCCAGCCATGCGACGGCGGCGACAAACTCGACGCATACGCCGACGAAGACGAAGCAGCGAAGGATCAGCAGCATCTCGATGGAGGTCGAGAAGCCGGACAGAAACGCGGCGATCGCATAGATCAGGATGCTGTAGGTGAGCACGCGGCGGCGGCCGAACAGGTCCGTCAGGTAACCGCCGAGCAGCCCGAAGATCCCGCCGGCAAACGCCGGGATGTAGAACAGCCGGCCCACCCACATTTGAAATTCGGGCGAGCCGGGGACGGCCCCGGTCAGCTCCTGCAGCGCCGGGCGCACGATCAGCGGCAGCATCAGGATCTCGTAGATGTCGAACGCGAAGCCGATGGCGGCAATCGCGCAGATCAGCCACTGGGTTCGCGTAAGTCGCTGTGCCATGTGCTCCTGCCGGGGACGATCTTTAGAGGGTGCTAAAGTCTACTTCAGATGGTTCCGTTCGAATTTCAACCGCGGACACGCGTGGTGTTCGGCCCAGCGTCTGTCACGCGTGCCGGACAGCTGGCGCGAGACCTCGGCTTTCGCCGCACGCTGGTTGTTGCCGATCCTGGTATTCGCGAGGCCGGTCACACCGGCCGTCTTCTCGATGCCCTTACTGCTGTCGGCATCGAAACGTTTCCTTTCGAGGGGTTCGGGATCAATCCCGATAGCACGATGGTCGCGGCGGGGGCCGCCTTTGCCGGTCCGTTGCACGTCGATTCGATCATCGGCCTCGGCGGCGGCAGTTCACTCGACTGCGCCAAGGGGATCAACTTCGTTCTTCGCAACGGTGGCAGCATCGGGGACTACCGAGGCTACGGGAAGGCCGCTACCCCGCTGCTCCCGATGATCGGCATTCCGACCACTGCCGGGACCGGCAGCGAAGCGCAGAGCTACGCGGTGATCGCCGACGCCGTCACGCACATGAAGATGGCGTGCGGTGACCCGTCAGCGGCCGTGCGCATCGCGATCCTCGACCCGGACCTCACGCTCTCGGCGCCGCGCCACGTCACCGCGATGGCGGGATACGACGCCATCGCGCACGCGGTGGAATCAGCAGTGAGCTCGAAGCGAACGCCGCTGTCCGACACCTTCGCCCACCAGGCCTGGCGTCTGCTCAGCGACTGTTTCGAACGGGTGCTGCTGTATCCCGCCGACGCGGAGGCCCGGTCGGCGATGCTGCTCGGCGCGCACTTCGCCGGCATGGCGATCGAGCAATCGATG
>JACDDJ010000070.1 GCA_013817065.1 Acidobacteriota bacterium | reverse complement strand
GTCCATGTGCCGTTCGAGCGCGAAGATGCTCTGCGGTGCCCCGAAGCCGCGGAACGCGCCGTGGGGAGGCACGTTGGTCGCGACCGCGCGTCCGCGGATGCGCACGTTCGGGGCGTAATACGGTCCAGATGCGTGAATCGTCCCGCGTGAGAGGACGACAGGTGAGAGCGTGCAGTAGGCGCCACCATCGATCACGAAGTCGATGTCCATTCCCAGGAGTCGACCGTCCGCGGCCAGCGCCGTCCGATGACGCGTCCTCGATGGATGCCGCTTCGTTGTCGCGGCCATGTCCTCGGCCCGGTCATAGATGATCTTGACCGGCCGTCCAGCCTTCGACGCGAGCAACGCCGCGTGTCCGGCAATGATGGACGGATACTCCTCTTTGCCGCCGAAGCCGCCGCCCGTCTCCATCTGCACGACCCGGATCTTCTCAGGCGGCAGTCCGAAGAGACCCTCGAGCGCTTTGTGAACGTAGTACGGACACTGCATCGAGCCCCAGACCGTGATGCCCGACGTTGCATCGGCCAGGGCGAGCATGCCATTCGGTTCGATGTAGAGCTGCTCCTGCGCGCCGGTCTCGTACTCGCCTTCGACGACGACAGCCGCATCGGCGAAGGCGGCGTCGACATCGCCGCGCCCTACGACATAGGTCTTGAACAGATTGTCGTCGCCCCATATCACCCGCTCGGCGCGCAACGCGTCGTCCAGGGTGAACACCGGCTCGAGCGGCTCGATCTCGAATCGAACCAGGCGCCGGGCCTCCTCCACGAGGTGCTTGTCCGGGTGTGCGAGAAGAAGGATCGGCTCCTCGGCGTGATTCACCCGGCCGTCCGCAAGGTAGGGCTGGTCCTCGAGGATCAACGCGACGACGTTGCGCCCGGGAATGTCTGCGGCCGTGACGATGGTGATCTCGTCCCAGGGGACGCCGGGTGCGTAGGTGACGTCGTGAATGATGCCGCGCGGGACCGGACTTCGCACGGTGACGCCGTGGAGCATGCCGGGGAGCGTCAGATCATCGATGTAGCGCGCCTGACCGGTGACTTTGGCGCGACCGTCACGGCGCGGAATCGCGCGTCCGATTGCCGGAATTCTGGCCATCCGGTCAGAATCGTACCACGGGGGCCCGTCGCAGCGTTCAGCGTCCGAACGTATTGCAGGCGTTCGGATCGCCGGACGAGAAGCCGCGGCGGAACCACTCGACCCGCTGTGCGGAGGAGCCGTGTGTGAACTTGTCGGGCATCACGCGACCGGTCGATCGCTTCTGGATCGTGTCATCGCCGATTGAGGACGCGGCGCGAAGGCCCTCTTCGAGGTCGTCCGGGTCCAGCTCCACTTTGCCCTGTGCCTCACGTCCGGGAGCGGATGCCACGTGACCCCACACGCCAGCGAAACAGTCCGCCTGCAGCTCCATCAGAACCGACAGCTCGTTGCGCTGCGAAGGATTCGCTTGCTGCTGGCGCCGGACCTGCTCTTCGACACCCGTGACCGTCTGAATGTGATGCCCGACTTCATGCGCGAGGACATATGCCTGGGCGAAGTCACCCGGCGCGCCGAAGCGGGTGCGCAGCTCGTTGAAGAAATTCAGATCGAGGTAGACCTTGCGGTCGGCGGGGCAGTAGAACGGACCGACCGCCGACTGTGCCATGCCGCACGTCGATTGCACCGCGTCGCGGAAGAGGACCGCCCGCGTCCCCTGGTAGCGGTCTCCCAGCAGCTGCTGCCATGTCTCCTCGGTGTCCTGCATCACGGCATCGACCATCAGCACCATCTGCTCTTCCTCGGGGGAGGCGTTCACAGGGCCGGTAGTGCCGACGCTCTCGGTCTGGGACGATGGCGCGCCGCCGTCGCCGATCAGGGAAAGAAAGTCCACCCCTGTAAACCAGCTCAGGACGAGGAGGACGAGGACGCCGCCAATGCCCATTGGAATCGCTCCAACCCCGGCGCGAGTTCCACGCCGGTCCTCGATGTGACCGCGGTCGCCTGGCGTCCATCTCATCTGTACGTCCTCCGGATCTCACCGCTGCAAGGGGTTCGCCAGCCTACTTGAGGTCCACCGCGATTGTCCGCCACCGTCCCTGCTGGAACCTGGCCACCGAAAGAACGCACCGCGTGAAGTGACCGGCCAGAATCGCGCTCCAGACCGTCGTCGATTGCAGCGTGAAAAAGGCCTGTGCGGTGAAGAGAATGCCGAGCGGCACCATCACCTGCGACACCAGCGTGATGAAGAGAGGACTACGCGTATCACCGGTGCCTTGTAACCCTCCGGTGTAGGTCAGTGCCACGGTGACGAACAGGCCCGAGACACTCAGGAACCGGAGCAACTGCGTCCCCAGCCGCACCACGTCGGGATCAGTCAGGCCAAATACCGCCAAAAGTTTGTCGGGTATCAAGAGAAAGAGCGCGCCGACGAGGACCGCAACGCAAAGCCCGGCCCGCGCTGCCAGATGAACGGCGCGTTCACTCCTGTCGGGATATCCGGCCCCGAGATTTTGGCCGGCGACCGTAGCAGCCGCCCCCATCAGGCCGACCGAGGTCCAGGTGATGAGCGAGAAGAGCTCCGCATATCCAACCGCGTAGGCCGCCTGTGTCTCCGCGCTGTGCGGGAGCGATCCCATGAAGCGGAGCAGCAGCACGCCGGCGACGTTCATCGCCACGCCTTGGATCCCGGTCGGGAGCCCAAATTTGAATAGCTGCCGGATGATGACCCAGTCCGGTTTCCACGACATGTCACGCGGGAAATGGACCACCAGCTTGCCCTTGAGGACCAACCACAGGGCGATCGACGACACCGTCGTCGAGGCGATCACCGTTCCCATGGCGGCGCCCTGGGTCCCGAACGCCGGGATGGGACCGGCGCCTCTGATCAGGATCACGTTGAGCGCAACGTTCAACACCGTCATCCCGGCGCCGATGTAGAGGCCGGTGCGGGCATCGCCGGCAGCGCGCAGTGCCCCGCCAAGCATGAAGAACATCAACATCCCGATGCTGAAGAGGAACATCGTCCGCAGAAAGGGGAGCGCCTCGGCGCGGACGGCGGGCGTAGCGTTGATCATCTCGAGGAGCCACGGGGCCGAGAAGTAGCCGACCGGCGCAAGGATGAAGACGGAGAGCCCGAAGGCAGTGAGGAACGCCTGGTAGACGGTCCTGTTTACCTTGTCGTGATCGTTCGCGCCGGCAAAGCGCGCCACCAGTACGCCCATGCCGGTGAACAGCGACGAGATGAAGACGATGACGACGAGGAAGATCTGCCAGCTGACGCCGATGGCGGCGTTGCCGGTAAAACCGACGTAGTGGCCAACCATCGCGTGATCGAGGATCCCCTGCAACCCGCCGATCGCATTCTGGAGCACCGTCGGCCATGCGATCTTCCAGACAGCGGCGCCGATCGGGCCTTCGACGATCGAACGATCGAGCTTGCGCCGGCCGGGTGCGGCGGTAGTAGGCGATACGCCGGGAGTCAGGTCGGCAGGCGAGCCCGTCGATGCTTGGGCCGCCGACGTCGCGGGGGGAACGGTAGGCTCAACGGGCACAAAGGCAAAATCATAGCACCCGGGGCCGGGACCGATCCCGGCCCGTGACCAGCGTCGGGGTCAATCCCGCCGGGCTTTCAGCGTCCGCCGCACATTGGCGTGAGCGAGTACAACGGCGGGCTGACGCTGGAGCGCTTCGTAGTAACGCCTCGAGAAACCCTCACCGGCCTCGGAGGCCGTCAGCAGCTTCTCCACGTGATCGAACAACGTGGTGGCGTCATTCTCCGTACTGGGCGCGTCCTTCGCGAGCAGTTCGTCGATGCGGACGATCAACTCTGACAGCGCGTGCAGCCAGGCGAACCACGAATCGCTGATCACGAGCTGGAGCAGGTTCGCCGTGGTTCCTACGCTTCCGCGATCGAGCTCGTAGGCGACGCGGGTGTCCTCGAGAAGGACCTTGTGCAGATCCAGCAACTGCGTGCGGAGTTCGCGCAGACGCTCTCGATTGCTGTCGGTGAGTGACACCAGGCCAGGCGTCTTGGCCGAGACGTCCTGCTGCACGGAGGGCTGCTGCGCTTCGGCCAGGAGAGCCTCGATGTCCAGGGGCGCCGAACCCATCATCAGGGTCCCATCGGCGGCGCGCGGCCACTCCTCTTGCGCGCGATCGCGGTACAGCTCCACGCCGTTTCCGTCCGGATCACGAAGGTAGAGCGCCTCGCTGACGCCGTGATCGCTGGCGCCGTCCAGCGGAATGGACGCCTCACGCACTCGCCGAAGCGCGTCACCCAGACTGCCGCGATCCGGATAGAGGATCGCCAGGTGGTAAAGCCCCGTGGTGCCAGGCGCGGGAGCCGATCCGCCCAGGCTCTCCCACGTGTTGAGACCGAGATGATGGTGGTAGTCGCCCGAACTGAGGAACGCCGCCTGCCGGCCCCAGCGCTGCTTCACGTCGAACCCAAGTACGCCGGAATAGAACGCGATCGATCGTTCGAGGTCCGACACTTTCAGGTGCACGTGGCCAATGCTGACGCGACGATCGATGCCCTTGCCCATGACGATCATGATCGCATAGGCTCACCCGCATGATTCGCGCACTCACCCTGCTCGCCATTGCCGCGGCTGTGCTCGTCGAGGGGCAGAACCGCCCCGCCTCGCTGGACGCACTCGCGCGCGCGGCGCTGGCCCGGCTCGATGGCAGCGTCGAGCTTCGCGGCCTCGCAGCGCCGGTGACCGTCACGCGCGATCGCTGGGGCGTGCCTCACATCGCCGCGCAATCGACCAGCGATCTGTACTTCGCGCAGGGTTTCGTCATGGCCCAGGACCGCCTGTGGCAGATGGAGATGTGGCGGCGCGGCGCCGAGGGTCGCCTTGCCGAGGTGCTCGGGCCCGCGGCGGTGTCGCGGGATCGCCAGGCCCGGCTGCTCAAGTACCGCGGCGAGGTGGACGACGAGGAGTTGAAGGTCTATCACCCGGAGGCGCGGCAGATCATGACCGCGTATGCCGCGGGAGTGAACGCCTTCATCGAGACGGCCACCGCGGCGGGAGCGCTGCCGGTCGAATTCGTCCTCACGGGCATTCAGCCCGAGCCGTGGACGATCGGGTCGCTCCTCCTGCGCCAGAACTCATTCGGCGATGCGACCGCGGAGCTGCAGCTCGCGCGCAGCGTCGCGCAGCTTGGCGCCGATGAAGCGAATCGCCGCCGCGGGCCGGATCCATTCGAGGAGCTTGTGGTTCCGGAGGGTCTTGATGTGAGCATCATCGGTGACGAGGTGATGGCGGCGACGAGAGCTGGCGGGCCTGCGCCTCGGCCGACCGTCCTCCCCGAGTTCGCCGGCATCACGGGCGCGATACCCGGACTGCAGCCGGACGGCAGCGTCGCGGAGCCGGGGAGTAACAACTGGGTTCTCAGCGGCGCGCTGTCTGCAACCGGGAAGCCGATTGTCGCCAACGATCCTCACCGCGAAGTCGCGCTGCCGTCTCTCCGCTACATCGTCCATCTCTCGGCGCCCGGCTGGGATGTCGCCGGATCGAGTGAACCGCCCTTTTTGGGTGTCGCGATCGGGCACAACGACCGCATCGGCTGGGGACTCACGATCGTCGGCACCGATCAGCACGACGTCTACGTGGAGGAGCTGAACCCGGCCAACGCGAACGAAGTGAAGGTCAACGGGAAGTGGGAACCGCTTCGGATCGTCCGCGAGACGATCGCCGTAAAGGGTGCAGCTCCTGAGGAGATCGAACTGAAGTTCAGCCGGCATGGTCCGATCTTCTACACCGACAAAGTGAAGGGCCGCGCATATGCGCTCAGGTCCGCGCTGCATCAGCCTGGCACGGCCCCGTATCTCGCGGGTCTGCGCCTGTCGCAGGTGCGGGACTGCAAGTCCTTCCTGGACGCGGCGAACTATTGGAACTCGCCCTCAGAGAACCTGATCTGCGGTGATATCGACGGCAACATCTCGTGGCAGGCCTCGGCGCTGACACCGGCGCGCAAGGGCTGGTCCGGTCGCCTGCCGGTGCCGGGAACCGGCGCCTACGAGTGGGAGGGGTTCAGGAAGGACCTGCCACGCGAGCTGAATCCGTCGCGTAACTTCATCGCGACCGCGAACCACAACATCCAGCCGAAGGGCTATCGCCCGCTCATGTTCAAAGCCGTGCCGACGCCGTTCGACCGGATCGAGCGGTTGCTGCAGTTGATCAAGCCTGGCGCGAAGTACACCGTCGAAGACAGCGCGCGGTGGCAGCACGATGCGCTATCGCTTCGGGCCGTGGCGGACCTGCCGCGCTTCAAAGGCTGGGCGGCGTCAGATCCCGAGGTCGAGGCGGCGCGCGCGGAGGTTGCCGCCTGGGACGGCGTATACACGCGCGAGAGTCGCGCCGCCGCGGTGTACGAGACCTGGCGAACCGGTGCCGGAGAAGGTGCACGTGGTGGGCGTGGCCAGGCCGCGGATGCCGAGGCGACGACATCGCCGCGCGAGCAGGTCGAAGCCCGGTTGAAGAGCGCGGTCGAGGTCCTGAAGAAAACACAGGGCGCTGACCGGTCGCAGTGGCGCTGGGGCCGGATGCACACGCGGTCGTTCTCGCATGCATTCGTACCGGCGTTCAATCTGCCGACAGTGGAACGCAGTGGCGGAGCCGGCACCGTCGCGGCCGACGGCGCGAGCTACCGCGAGATCTTCGATCTCGCCAACTGGGACCGGTCGCTGGTGATCAACACGCCCGGCCAGTCAGGTCAACCCGGCAGCAAGTTCTACGGCAACCTGCTGCAGGACTGGGCCGACAACAAGTATTTCAACCTCGCGTTCTCGAAGGAAGCGGTGGAGAAAGCCGCGGCGCATCGACTGACGCTGACGCCGGCGCGGTAGGCCGACCTTTGGTCTCGAACCTGGATCCATGGTTGACTCGCCGCGCCAGGATCCGATCATCGCGGCCGCGGTCGCGCGATTCTTGCCGGACCCGACGTCGACAAAGCGCCGGTTCGATTGTATATTCAATGTAGATACATGGCTACGACTACGCAACTGTCGAAGTGGGGCAACAGTCTCGGCTTGCGTCTTCCGAAATCAGTTGCGCGCGAGGTGCACCTCGACGAAGGTGACACGGTCCAAGTGTCAGTGGACAACGGCACCATCATGATCCGGCCGAGCCGCCCGCGTTATTCGCTGGACGACCTCGTCCGCCGTATCACTCCAAAGAACCGCCACGTCGAGAGCGATTGGGGCGGTCCGCTCGGAGATGAGGTGTGGTAGCGCGCAGCTATGTGCCCGACGCTGGCGATCTCGTCTGGCTGGCGTTCGACCCGCAGGCCGGCCACGAGCAGCGCGGACGCCGGCCAGCGCTGATTTTGTCACCCCGCGCGTACAACGCGAAAGCGCGCCTTGCGATCGCGTGCCCGATCACCAGTCATGCGAAAGGCTATCCATTCGAGGTTGCTTTGCCCGACCACGGCAAGGTCACGGGCGTCGTGCTGGCGGATCACGTTCAGAATTTGGATTGGAACGCTCGGCGCGTGAAATTCGCCGCGACGGTCCCCGTCGAGCTCCTCACCGACGTGAGGGAACGACTCCGAGTGCTCCTCGGGCTGTGACGGAGAACATGGCCGTGGAATCAGAGAGTAATGTCGACGAGGACGGGGCCTTGGTGTCCGCGGTTGGAAACCGCGCCATCGTCCCCAACCTGGTCACCTCGAGAGAAAGATCGGACCGTGATCGCTGATCCGGTAGATGGCTTCGGATCGACTAGCGGGCGATAGCTGTCGGCGGAACGACGGATGCCGGGAGTTCGATCGGCGCGACCAGTGCGGGCAGCGCCGTCCAGGGTGCTGGTTGGCCGTGACCGAAATCTCCGATCACAAGCACCGGCGTGCCCGGCATGTCCACCGTACGCCGGTCCTCCGACAGCTTCCACTGATCGCCCCATCCGTACAACCACTGCGCGTCGCGCTGGAGCATGCGCACGCAGGCATGACTCGCCGCGTAGCCAGGCAGATCGAACTGGTGGAACGAAATCCCGCGGCTGTTGATGAAGTTGAAGTACCACTCGAGCACCCAGGCGTCGTTATCGGTGCTCGTCCGCTTGCGCGAACGCCACGTCCGGTTGAACGAGCCGGCAGGTGTGGCGGTTTCCTTCCGTCCGCTGCTGATCGGACCCCACCGGACCAGCCGTCCCGATTCGTAGGCGCCAAACACCTGGAACGGCTGATGGATAACCACGTATTTCGCGTGCTCCGCGGCGGCGGGCCATTCTCTCGGCAGCGGGCTGTAGCCAGCTCATCGTCCTGCCAGACCGACGGAACGACAATTCCGGGAACGGGCGGATCCGTACGAACCAGATGCTCCCGATCACGCCGGTTCAGCTTTTCAAGCAGATCGATCTGCTGCGAGGTGAATCGATCCTTCAGCTCCTTGTCGGTCTTCGGCAGCGGCTGAATGCTGAACGCCTCCTGGGCGCCGAGCTTCGCCGGGATGATGAGCAGGATCAGTGCGACCAGCGCGGACGACGTCGGCTTCAACGCTGAACCGGCTTCGCGCCCGGCCTGGCTGCCGCCGGCTTCAATCGTTTCTCGAAGAAGGTCCAGACCCGGTTCCAGGAATCGATCTGCTCCGGACTGTCTTCGCGCTCGAGCGTCTCGGGGTTCACCCGGCGGTTGAACGTGTGTCCGCCGCTCGAACGGCCCACCGGTGGATCGACGTAGACCTTCGTCTCGGCGAGCGTCGGCTTGCGCGAGCGGAGCGCATCGACGATCTGCTGGTCTTCGTAGTAGTAGACGTCCGTATCGTTGGTCGCGACGTGCACGAGCACCGGTGTCTTCAGCTTGTCGACGTGAAAGAGCGGTGAGCGCTGGATGTACTCCTCACGTTTCTCGAAGGGCAATCCGCCGATCCGCTTCTGGGTCGCAAAATTCCGCTGGTAACCAGGCCCTGAAAACGACAGCCGGTGGATCAGGTTCGTCACCGGCACCATCGCCACCGCTGCCTTGAACGGCGTCGTATCGCGGAAGACCGAGAACAACGCGATGTAACCGCCGTGACTCCATCCCATGATGCCGAGCCGGTTGGCATCGACGTGGGGCAGCGTCTTCAGGTAATCCACCGCCGTCATCACGTCCTCGATCTCATAGCCGCCGTAGTCGATCTCCATGTAGTGCATTTCACCGTAGCCGGTGCTGCCGCGGTACTCAGGAGCCACGACGACATAGCCGCGCTCGACGGCTTCGCGGACGAAGGGCCAGTAGGTGATCGCCCAGTTACTGTGCACACCGCCGTGGACGAGGACCAACGCGGGGTGCCCGGCAGCGCCGCGCTTCTTCAGCGGCTGGAAGACGTAGGCAGGGATATCGAGGTCACCCACGCTGCTGCGGTAGGTGACCTTCTGATAGTCAACCACTCCGGCGGTGACGTCGGCCCATCGCTTGTCTTCCTCCGCCTTCTGCTCGATTTGCCGATCGAAGTTGACGCCGCGCCCGTGATCCGCGTGATCGTTGCTGACATACAGCTGCCTGGCGCGGGCCTCGTCCATCGGACCCTGCCAGCCGCCGCTGCCTCGCTGCCCCTGGGCCGCCGGTGTCTGCGGCTGCGAAGCCGGCTGCTGGATCTGTGGAGGCGGCGCTGCCTGCTGGCTCTGCGTGCCCTGTGCGACGAGCGTCGCAACGGCGGCAAAACTGGCGACCAGCGTGTGCGACGCAATCCGGCGATTCGACATGTATTGAGACTCCTTGGTCTGCGAAACGATAACGCCGGCCCAGGGCTACTTGTGCCGCACACCGCGTCGAACGACGACGTCCACACGCTGCAGGAGCGCAATGTGCCGGAGCACGTCCCCCTTCACCGCGATGATGTCCGCGTACTTGCCGGGTGTGATCGTGCCGACATCCTTGTCGGCTTTCATGGCGACTGAAGGCCAGTAGGTTGCGCCGCGGATCGCCTGCATCGGCGGTACGCCGAGGATGTTGACCCAGGCGTCCAGCTCGCGCCAGGTGGAGCTGCTGTGAAACTTCATCGGAATGCCGCTGTCGGTCCCCACGAGCATGACCACACCTGCGTCCGAGAGCTGCTTGAACTTGCGCGCGAGTGTCGGACGACGGATCGCGGTGAGCTGGAAGTAGGGAAGACGATCGGGATGGGCGATCGACTTGCGGATGTCGGCGACGATTTCCGGGGTCAATCCAAGCTGCCACGCCGGGTCGTCCAGCTGTTCCGGGTTATCGCGCAGGTACTCGTAGTTGAAGAGGCCTTCGATCGTCGGCGTCCAGAACAGCGGGCCGCGGCTCATGTTTGCCGTGCGCTCGCGGATCGCCAGCATCACGTCCTCGGGGTATTCCGGTGCGCTCGACAGGCCGGTGTGCTCGAAGTTGTCGACGCCGGCGGCGAGGCCGCGGCGGATCTCCTCGGGTCGGTGCGAATGACCGACGACCATGAGGCCGTGCTTGTGGGCTTCGTCCACCACGGCAGCCACTTCATCTGCGGTCATCTGATCCTGGTCGATCAGCTTGATGCAGTCGACCCCGGCGTCCGCGAGCTTCTTCACCTTCGCACGCGCGTCGCCAGGGTCAGCGACTCCCCACCGAAAGAGCTCCGTTCCCGGATACGGCTTCTTCTGAATGAAGGGACCGGAGACGTAGAGGGTCGGCCCCGGAATCTTCCCGGCGTTGATCCGATCGCGGACGGAGATACTTGCCTCGAGCGGGGCGCCGAGGTCCCGCGCGCTCGTGACGCCGGCGAGCAGGAGCTGCTTCGCGGATGCCGGCATGATCACCGGTTCGAACTGCGCCGGATAGGTCTTGTCCCAGTGCTCGTAGTCGGCGTGCCCATTGATCATGAGGTGCACGTGCATGTCCCACAGCCCGGGCAGCACGCTCATGCCTTCGGTTGAAATGATCTCGGCGCCCGCCGGTACGGGCAGCGTGCCGGCCTGGCCGACTTCGCGGATCCGCTCGCCGTCGATGATGACGACGCTGTTGCGGATCGGCGCCCCTCCGAAGCCGTCGATGAGAGTCCCACCGACCAGCGCCTTGATCCGGGGACTCTGCGCCGTCGGACTCGACGGCATCACGGCAGCGGTAACGGCGAGCAGTAACACAATGAGCGGGATCCGGGGCATGTATCCTCCGGCGCTCAGAATACACCGCGCGGATGCCTGTTGGGGTCTGGCGATCGACCGCCGCCGACGACGCTGGCGCGCGCGCGCGGTTCGAGCGTGAACCCCAGTCTATCTCGCAGCTGAACCACCCGCACATCTGCGCGGTCTACGACGTCGGGCGCCATCGCTTCTCCGGCGCGCCAGGCGAGGACGTCGACTTTCTCGTCATGGAGTATCTCGATGGCGAGTCGCTGGCGGCGCGCCTCGAGCGTGGTCCGCTGCCGCCCGACGAGGCGCTCGACTACGCGATGCAGATCGCCGATGCTCCATATCTAGCGACGGTCGTGTTCACGGAGAATCGCTCGAGGATCACTCGGACTGGATCGCGGTGTAGGCCTGGATGTCGGGTTCCGTGGCCCGGATGGTGGACAGAAGGCGCGCGCAGGTGTTCCATCTGAGCACGGCCTCGTCGTTGCTCCCCGGGCGAATCGCTTCGGCGCGCTCGTAGCATGCCATCGCTTCGTGCAGCCAGTCCTGCACCGAGCGGCCCGTGCCGGGCCGGTCGCTGCGCAGGACGGCTTTGCCGCGGCGCTCCCTGATAATCCCGGTGTAGTAGTGACGCTTGTACTCGTCGGTGACGCGCTTGACCGC
>JACDDJ010000582.1:3172-3528 GCA_013817065.1 Acidobacteriota bacterium | reverse complement strand
GTCGCGCCCCAGAACCGCACGACCGCATCGGCATGAGTCAGCAGCGCACGGTAAGCATCGACAGGCCGGAGCGGTGAATGTTCGAGATGGACGGCGATGCGCGACGGCGGATGACGCTGTTCGATCAGCGCATCGATCAACAGCCCGGTCGCACGCGGATCCGACGACGTGCCGAGCAGCGTCAGACCGACCGACGCGACGCCGGCCGCAGGATCCTGGACGGCATGCGCGAGCAGGTCGAAGGTCTGCGGATGTTCGAGGTGGCAGACGACCTTCAGCGACGCCGTCCGCCGCCAGATCTCGCGCGGCACCCGGTGACTCCGGGCTTCGCGCAGCAGGATGTGCGTGCCCCACTT
>JACDDJ010000582.1:0-3162 GCA_013817065.1 Acidobacteriota bacterium | reverse complement strand
CGATATAGGCGGCCATGACGTCGGCGGAGCTGCGCGGGGTTCCGCCGTCGGCGGCGGTGTGGAGGATCATGTCGCGCGACATGCGCGAGAGGATTGGCGCGACCCTACTGATGCGGTCGGCCATCGGCGCCGACGGCACGTCCTCGGCGCGCAGCGTGGCGAGCGCGGCTCTCACCAGCTCGCGTGCGGCCCTGCGCTTCCGGTCGATGTGCAGTACGTACGCTGTCAAGGCGGCCCATGCAAGGACCGCGAAGACCGCACCGGCGAGAAGAATCGGCTCTAACATGACTCGTGAGAGGGAAAAGGGAAAAGGGAAGATGGAAAAGAGCTACTGATCAACGCCGGGTTTTCCATTTTCCATCTTCCATTTTCCATTGCCATGGCCCGCCTGTTACCGGCCTGCGCGGGCCACACGATAATTGTGCGCCACGATCCCCGCGTATGCGACGTTCAACACCATCATCACCACGGTCGCCCTGCGCGGATGATTCTTCGCGAGCTTCTCGGCGAAGAACGCCGCCGCCGCCGCGGTCCCGACCTTGACCGCCATGAACGCGGTCTTGTTCTTGACGATCCCGGCCATGGCGGGGTTGGCTTCAACGCCGCCGGCGCCGAGCGCCTTGTTGGTTGAAACCACGTCCATCACCTGCAGCGCCGCAAAAGAGACGTACAGGGAGCGACGGAGAGAGGGCGCAGACAGGGGTGCTGCAGACAACGGTGCTGAAAAGGGTGCTGCGGGTGCTTGCGCGGGTGCCGCTGACAGGGGTGCCGCCGGTGCTACGGGTGCGGCCAGGACGTCCGCCAGCATCGACGGCGGGATCGAGGGCGCGACTCCGGCGACGTAGGTGCCGTCACTGGCCAGCGTGAAATCAACTCCGGGCATCGACGTGCCCGTGACGCGGTCCGCGGCAAGCGCGGGAAACGACGTGCAGAGAAGGATGGCGAACGAGGCGGCGACCGCGGTACGTGAAGTTGCAAACATTGACGAGCCTCTCTGGACGCGGTTGCGCCCCGTTCGGGTCGTCGAGCACTGCGCATCGTCCGCCCGGCAGGCAGGAGTGCACGCGAGGTGCCCCATGCCACCGCGGCGAAACGCCTGTATTTGCGGGGGATTTTGCGGGTGTGCGGCGCCTGCCACTTACAAGCTGCGCACACGGAATGCGGATCTGTAATGCGGCGGCGGCAGCCGTTTAAGGAAGGCGAGAATCGGGAGGGCGAGTTCGGGCTAGCCGGCGGCGGTCGCTTTGACGGGGGCGCGACGCGAGGCGCGCTTGAGACCAAGCAGCTGCTTGAAGCGATCGACGATGCCGGCCTCTTCGCCCTCCTTATCGAGGGTTTCGAGAATGTCGAGTGCTTCCGAGATTGACGTCACCGAGCCAATCCCGAGCTGGCGCGCGCTGCCCGGTACCGTGTCTTCTCCACCGCGCCAGACGAGGATCGCGCGGGCGGTGGAGTCGATCGCAATATCCAGGCAGTTCTCGGGACGATCGTCGACGAGCACATCGAGCTGCAGCGACGCGGCGATCTTTCCGCGCGAGCCGTGCACGACGAAGATGGACGGCAGCTCGAATCCCTTTGCCGCGAGCCAGCGGTGACTTTGCAGCTGCGCGGTGTCGCCTTTCGTCTCGGGACGGCTGGTAAGGAAGATGACTTCCCAGCGACGCTCGCGGGCGAGACGCGACAGCCGCGCGAGTGCGCCAGGCTCGATCTCGTCCAGCGTCTCCCAGAAATTGACCTTCGCGCAGGCGGCGCTCCAGAGTTCCTGCTGCTGCCGCGAGGTCAGGGCCGACATGCTGAAGCCGGGCGCCGGACGATCCTGGGCGGCAGCCTCGTCGCGGGCGGGCGCAATCGATTTCGGAAGATCGCCCGGGTCGACACCGGGGAACAGACGTCGAGCCTCACGCGCGAGCGCGCCCTGAAGATCGGCGACCGTTCCGTCGAGGTCAAAGCCTAATTTCATCGAGTTGAGAAGGGCCAGTTTAGCGTATCTGTGCCGGGAGCAGCCCTGGCACTGTGCATCATGCGTGCCTGCTGCCGGCGAGGAGGCGGAGCACACGGAGACGTTCAACACGTGTCCTCGTGTCCCCGTGCTGAAGCTCGTCTCCGTTTGCTCCAATTCGAGAGCTTGTATCAGAAGGACGACAGATGTACCCGGGACGTCACCCTTTCGCGTCCAGCGTGGTTGACGCCCGTGCGTCCGCCCCGTAATCTCATCCCCTACTCGGAAAATGATGGCGGAAATCTCTGTTCAGGGCCATGGCCCATCGACCCGGCGGATCAGGCAGAGCGCACAGGTGGTCTCGAGCCAGCTGGGTGACGCGGGCGTCCTCGTCCACCTTCGCACGAACCGGATCTTCGAAGTAAACGCGACCGGCCTGCGCATCTGGGAACTGGCCGGCCAGGGACGCACGCTCGCTGAGATGGAAGACACGCTGCGCGGGGAATTCGACGTGGAGCCGGCCCGGCTGCGGACGGAATTGCTGGACCTGGTGAGCGAACTGTCGCGCGAAGGACTGCTGGAAACCGAAGGCGAAAACTGAACCCGAAGGCGAAGACCAAGAAATGCTGACGAACGTGAGTGAGCGCGAGCCGGTGGCCGACCAGGCCACCTGGCACGCAGACTGGCTGGTGGCCTTCGGGCCCGACGTCCGTCATCTCGCCGCGTCATCGATTCGCGCCACCAGGCGATGGCACTCGTCGGCATCCGAGATGGCGGTCTCGGGCGCGGCCGGCAGCGATCTCCGCATGGCGGAAGGCACGCAGCTCGTCGTCCTCTTCTCGGGCCTGCTCACGAATGCGCAGGACCTGATGCCGGGCGCGACCCAGGACGACGCCGCCGGGATCGTGTTGCGGCTGGTGCAGAAGCACGGCGTCGACGCGTTCAGCAAACTGCGCGGTCCGTTCGCTGCAATCGTCTGGAATCGGCACGAAGGCACCCTGCTCGTCGCGCGCGACCAGGTCGGGTTCGAGCCGATGTTCTATGCGCGCTCGGGCACCGGCTGGTTGTTCTCACCGTCCCCCGACGTGCTCGCGGCGCAGCCGGGAGTTTCGCGTGATCCCGACGCCGTCGCGCTCAGTGAGTGGGTCTGTGGCTGGTTCCCCGCTGTCGAAGACACGACCTATCGCGACGTGAAGCGCGTCCCGCCCGGCAGTGGCATCACT
>JACDDJ010000581.1 GCA_013817065.1 Acidobacteriota bacterium | reverse complement strand
CTCTGGGCTATGTAGATGCACACATAGCCATGGCACCGACGAATCCCGCCCTCTCCTTCACCGGCCTCTTCGTGCTCCAGGCACTCAACCAGGGGCACAAGTTCGGCTTCGACATCATGGAAGTGACCGGCCTGCCGAGCGGCACGATCTACCCCGCCCTGCGGCGGCTCGAGGCGCTGGATCTGGTGACCTCCGACTGGGAACGGGACCTCAAGGCCCGGAAGGAAGGGCGTCCCCGACGCCGCTACTACCAGCTCACGAAGACGGGCAAGGAGCAGCTCGGCGAAGCCGAAGCGCGCTTCATGGCCGTCGGACGGCTGTTCCCGAAGCGGAGCCCGACGTAATGAAGGCCCTGCTGTGGCTGATCGCCCGGCTCGTGCCTCCTCGTGCGCGCCAACGCTGGCTCGAAGAGTGGCGCGCCGAGCTCGCGCACGGCCGCTGGACGATGGTGTTCGGCGCGCTCCCGGATGCATGGGCGCTGCGTCGTCTGAGTCTTCTTCCGCCTGAAGGCGGACGGACAAGCAGCCTCGGCCCCTTCCACGCCGACCTCCGCTATGCCGCGCGCGGACTGGCGCCGGCCCGCGGCTTCACCTTCGCCGTGGCGGCGAGCCTTGCCGTCGGGATTGCGGTAGCCGGGGGCGCGCTTGGTGGAGGAACGCCCCCGGTGCTCGGCGCCCTCGTCCACGCAAGCATCGTCGGTGTGCCCTCCGTTGACGGGACGCTTTTCGTCGCGGCGCCGACGTACTGGTCACAGCTATGGTGCTCGCGAGCGTTATCCCGGCCCGGCGCGCCTCGCGAGTGGATCTGATCACGGTTCTGCGGCAGGAGTAGTCATGCGCCTGCTGTACGCGTTCCTCTGGGTGATTGCGCGGATCGTCCCTGTGGCGTTGCGGGGACGCTGGCTGGAGGAGTGGCGCGCGGAGCTCGGGCACGGCCGCCGGACGATGGTGTTCGGCGCCGTCGCGGACGCATGGGCCTTGCGGCGACTTCCGGGCGCGGATCGCGCCCCACGCGGACGATCCGGCATCTTCCGCGGCCTCACCGACGACGCTCGCTACGCTGTTCGCTCGCTCGTCAAGTCTCCCACCTTTGCCCTCTGCGTCATCGGCAGTCTGGGCCTTGGCGTCGCCGCGATGATCGCGGCGTTCACGTTCGTCAACGCCCTCATGTTCCGTCCCTTCCCAGGCGTCACCGAACAGGACCGCCTTGTGCGGATCACGCTCACCAGAAGCTGCGGGACGCCCGGGTGCCGCATCTACACGAGCACCATCGACGATTACCGTGCCTTCCGCGAAGGGATGAGCACTATTCTCGAGGACCTTGCCGCGCAAACCAGCGACGCGATCGCGGTAACGATCGGCGGTCGCGCGCATTCCGTGCGCGCGGCGCTCGTCAGCGAGAACTACTTCGACGTACTCGGCGTGCGGCCGGCGCTCGGGCGGGCGTTCTCCCCGACCGGCAGCCAGGGCGAGAGCGGCGTCATCATCGCCCACACCCTCTGGGTGCGCGAATTCGGCGCGCGGGAGGACGTGCTGGGAGAGTTCGTGGGCCTCGCGGCATCCGGTGCGGCGCCGGTCGTCGGCGTCGCACCACCGGGATTCGTCGGCGTGACGCGATCCGACGTCGCCGTGATGGATACAGGGATCGAAATGTGGGTCGCGATGTCCGGGGCTGGCGACGTGTTTCCGCCTCTGAAGACGGAGTTCGGAACGCTGCCCGACGACGAGCGGTATTTCGGGTACACCGGACGGCTCCGGGCCGGCGTCACAGAGGCCGGGGCGCGCGTTGCAGCGACGCTCGTGGCGTCGAGGATCGAAGCAGCCAGGCCCGGCGATCGCGCGGGGGCCGCAACCACCGTCAGCGGTGTGTGGTTCATCAACCCGTATGGAGGGCCAGCCTCCTCGCTGTTCGTAGCAATGCTCTCCATTCCCTCGCTCGTCCTGCTGATCGCGTGTCTGAACGCAGCGAACCTGATGCTGGCGCGCGCGACCCACCGGGCGCGCGAGCTTGCCGTCCGCTTCGCCCTCGGTGCGACGCGCTGGCGCCTCGTTCGCCAGCAACTGGTTGAGAGCCTGCTGCTCTCTCTGCTGGCCGCCGCTGCCGCCGCACCGGTCGTGCTCTGGCCGCTCGCCTGGGTCCGGACGATGGTGGATCTTCCCATGCCGCTCGATCAGCGCGTCGTGGCCTTCGCGATCAGTCTGGCGGTCGTCAGTGCCGTGGCATTCTCCTTGGGGCCCGCGCTCCGGGTTAGCGCAGTGAGACCAGGCGCTGCGCTGGGCTCGTCCAGGTCCAGCGACCAGGGTCCGGGAAAGGCGCGCACCCGCCGCGTGCTCGTGGTGGCGCAGGTGGCCCTTTCCATGGGGCTCCTCGCAACCGGCGCGCAGATGCTCACCTTCCTGCCCGCGCAGATGCAGTCCGCCGGAACGCCGCCCGACCAGCTGCTGATGGCGTCGTTCGATGTCGGTCAGCTGCGCATGTCGGCGCCGGAAGGCACGGCCTTCTTCGACCGGCTGCTTCAGCGCGTCTCGACACTCCCCGAGGCTGACGGCGCCGGCCTTGCACGCAAGCAGGCGGTCTGGATGTTCGGCCGCGGGATGGCCGGAAGCGCGCTGGCCATCGAGCGGCCCGAACACAAGCCCGGTGAAGGCCAAGTCGGCGTCGGCGGATACGCCGGCGGCGAGCTGTTCCGCGCAACCGGGCTGCGGCTTCTCGAGGGGCGCGCGTTCAGGCGCGACGATGAAGGTCCCGTGCCGCGAGTGGTGATCATCAACCGGCCGATGGCAGACGCCCTCTTCGGCGGCGCCGCGGTCGGGCGTACGGTGCGCGTCCGTCCGTGGCCACAACGCGTGAATCGAACGCCGCCAGTAGAGGTCACGATCGTCGGGGTCATCGAAGCCGCTCTCGAACCGACGTACTCCGGCAACCCGCAGTCCGCGGTCTACCTTCCTGTTCCGCTCGAACCGGAAGCCCGCCTCACTCTCTACGTCCGTGCGAAAAGCTCACCCCAGGCCCTTGCCGCGGCGATCCGTGCGGCCGTCACCGAAGTGGACAACCGGGTTCCACCCGTCGAGATCCGAACGCTCGAACAGGTCAGCGGGCAGCGGCAGTCGCTCAACAGGCTCGCCGCGCACGGCATCACCGGGCTGGGCCTCATCGGCCTGCTGCTCGCGACCGCCGGGATCTACGCCGTCATGTCCTACTTCGCCAGCCTGCGCTCGCAGGAGATCGGCGTGCGCCTGGCGCTCGGCGCCGAGCCACGCGCGATCATGCGGATGACGCTCGACGAAGCCCTGCGGCTTGCCGCCTGGGGCGGCGTCGTTGGCGGCATCGGGGCCGTGATCACGAGCAAGATCGTCCAGTCGGGCATGCACGGGGTGAAAGGCCTCGACTTCACGTCTCTCGCCGGATCCTTTCTCTGCTCGGCCTGACGATGCTGCTGGCGAGCGCGGTGCCGGCCCGCCGCGCGTCGCGCGTGGATCCGATCACCGTGTTACGACAGGAGTAGATCCATACGCCTGCGGCCGCCTCGGGCAGGACG
>JACDDJ010000580.1 GCA_013817065.1 Acidobacteriota bacterium | reverse complement strand
CATCCAAGGCGTACCGCGCGCGGAGAGTGGTGCGAGCACCAGCTCGCCGGCGAAGGACGTTTGTTTCGCGCGAGCGGGCCTCTCCGTCTTCTCGATGACCGGCTTCACTTCGGGCAGAGCCACCCCGGCTTCGCGATACGCATCGATCATCCCCAGCATCATGCCGTGGACGAACACCGTCCGGTCCGTCAGGCGCGCAAGCTCCGCCAGCAGGCGCTGGGCTTTGCCGAGGGTGTAGCAGAAGATGACCGACGCCTTCTCCGCCTGGCGATTTGCCTCCCACCACTGGACGATGTCGCGCATGATCGCGGCGGTGTCGTCCCAGCGATAGATCGGCAGGCCGAAGGTGGACTCGGTGATGAAGGTGTCGCAGCGAAGCGGCTCGAACGGGTCGCAGGTAGGATCCGCTGCACGCTTGTAGTCGCCGGCCGCCACCCAAACGCCTGTGGCACCCTCGATGCGGATCTGCGCCGAGCCGAGGACGTGTCCCGCGGGATGAAAGCTGACGTCCGCGCTACCCAGCCGGATCCGCTCCCCCTGCGAGATGGTCTCGATCGCGGTATCAGCACCAAGCCGCCGCCGCAGCAGCGCCGCCGTGCCAGGCGTGCAGAGGTAGGCCGCACTGCCGGGCCGCGCATGATCCCCATGCGCATGCGTAATCAACGCCCGCGGTACCGCCTGCCACGGATCGATAAAGAAGTCGCCCTCAGGGCAGTAGAGTCCCAGCGCCGTCTCTCTCAACACCATTCGATTGTGGCACGGCACGCAGCACGCAGGACGCAGCACGCAGCACCCTGCACGGCACGTAGCACGTAGCACGTAGCACGTAGCACGTAGCACCGCACCTAGCACATAGCACATCGCACGTCGCACGTGTACCATGGTGCCTTGGACACCATCACGGACCTCGCGGGCGTGCTCGAACGGTTCTGGGGCTATTCCTCGTTCCGTCCGCTGCAGCGCGACGCGATGGACGCGATCATCGCCGGCCGCGATTCGATCGTGGTGCTGCCGACCGGCGGCGGCAAGTCGCTGTGTTTCCTGGCGCCGGCGCTCGTACGCGACGGTGTCGCGGTGGTCGAATCCCCCTTGATCTCGCTGATGAAGGACCAGGTGGACACGCTGGTCGGTAACGGGGTTCCCGCGGCCTTCATCAACAGCACTCTGTCGTCCGATCAACGTCGCACCGTCACCGAGGGTGTGCGTGACGGACGCTTTCGGCTCCTGTATGTCTCCCCCGAACGCCTGGTGGGGGAGGGCGGTGACTCGTTCCGCAACTGGCTGTCGAAATGTAACGTCAGTTTCATTGCCGTCGACGAAGCCCACTGCATCAGCCAGTGGGGCCACGACTTCCGTCCTGAGTATCGACAGCTCGCGTCGCTGCGTGCGCAGTTCCCCGGCGCCAGCCTTCATGCGTTCACCGCGACGGCAACGGCCCGTGTCCGGCGGGACATCGCCTCGCAGCTCGCGCTCAAAGATCCCGTCGAACTGGTCGGATCCTTCGATCGTCCCAACCTGCTCTATCGCGTTCTGCCGCGCAACAACCTGAAGAAGCAGTTGCAGGAGGTGCTCGCACGGCACAAGGGCGACGGCGGGATCATCTACTGCACGTCGCGGCGCGAGGTCGAGGCGCTCGCGAGCTGGCTGACCGAGTCGGGTGTGCGCGCTCGTCCGTATCACGCCGGGCTGGACGATCGGGAGCGCAGCCGCAACCAGGATCTCTTCCTTGACGAGGAGATCGACGTCATTGTCGCGACCGTCGCCTTCGGGATGGGGATCGACCGGTCTGACGTCCGCTTTGTCGTGCACGCGGGAGCGCCGCAATCCCTCGAGCACTACCAGCAGGAGTCGGGGCGCGCCGGCCGCGACGGCCTCGAAGCGGAGTGCGTGCTGGTCTATTCGTCGGCTGACTTCATGAAATGGCGCTTGATGCTGGAGCGCAACGGCGAACTGACCGACAGCGCCTGCAAACTTCTGCGCGATATCGAGCGCTACGCCTCGAGCGTCGGCTGCCGTCATCGTCATCTCGTCAGCTATTTCGGTGACACCTACGAAAAGGACGATTGCGGCGCCTGCGACTACTGCCTCGGCGAGCTCGAGTCGATGCCCGGCGCCGTGGACCTCGCGCGCAAGATCCTGTCGTGCGTCGCCCGTGTCGGCCAGCGATTCGGCGCCGCCCACGTCGCCAACGTCCTCTGCGGCAGCGAGAACGAACAGGTCATGTCGAGACGCCACAATGATCTGAGCACCTTCGCCCTGCTGAAGGATTCCGCGGTGCCGGAAGTTCGGGGCTACGTGGAGCAGCTCCTCGCCCAGGGCTTCCTCCGTCAGACCGACGATGCGTTCCCAGTGGTGGCATTGACGAACGAAGGTGTCGAGCTGCTCAGGAATCCAGCGGCTGCCCCCGGCCTGGCCTTGTCGCGCCAGCGGCGCGTCGTGCGTGAGCGCGAGCAGCGCCGGTCACGAGTGGAGGCAGAGGCCTGGGAGGGCGTGGATCGCGACCTCTTCGAGAAACTTCGCGGCGTCCGCATGCAGATCGCGCGCTCGCGCGGAGTGCCGCCGTATGTCGTCTTTCACGATACGACGCTGCGTGAGATGGCGCGCCTCAAGCCGCAGACGATGGATTCGCTGCGTACCATCTACGGAGTCGGTGCGCGGAAGGCCGAGGATCTCGGCGAAGAGTTCCTGAACGCGCTTCGTGGACACGGATGAAACGGACAGAACGATGCCTGCATATGTAATCGCCCACATCGACGTCAAGGACCCGGTCAGATACGAGGACTACAAGAAGATGTCCCCGATCAGCATCGGCAAGTTCGGCGGACGCTTCCTCGTCCGCGGCACACCCGCGGAAATTCTCGAAGGCTCGTGGCAGCCGAAGCGGCTGGTGCTGCTCGAGTTCCCCTCCGTGGCAGTGGCCCGCGAGTGGTGGGCGTCGGACGACTACGCCGACGCGAAAGCACTCAGGCAGGCGACGTCATCAGGCGACATGATCATTCTCGAGGGCTTCGAGCCCAAGTGACCGGGCCCGCAGCCCGCCAATCTTACTAACGGAGGACAGATGCTTTTTCTTGGACACTTCTCGTTCGCATATGAGTCGCGCCTCGCGAGCCGGCGCGCGGAGCCGTGGCACGGTCACTTCACCGCCCTGGCGGAAGCCCGCAATGTCGACGCGGCACTCGAGAAGTTCGGCGCCCTGATCCACGAATTCGCGGAGAAGCACGACCTGCTGGACGACGTCGAGGAGATCTACCTGGATTCCTGCATTGAGGTGAGCTCGATTCCGCGGTCCGGTTTCATCGGCCAGGTGAACTTGCAGGAGGGCGACAGCCCGGGCGGAATCTCGACGACCCTGCCGAGGACCGCTGAGAAGAACGCCGTGTCGTATCACCTCGAGCCCGAGGAGCAGGAAGCCGATGGCTCGTACGAGCCGTGGCCGTTCGTCGCGCTAAAGAAGAAGAAAAAGAAGGCGAAGGCTGCCAGGGCCAAGGGCGCCTCGAAGGCGAAGAAAGGAACCGGCCGCGCGAAGAAGTAGTTC
>JACDDJ010000579.1 GCA_013817065.1 Acidobacteriota bacterium | reverse complement strand
ATGCTCGACCCGAAGGTCGATGCGATCTTTGGCCTGCACGTCTTCGCGAACGTGCCGACCGGCGTGATCACCTACCGCAGCGGCCCGTTCATGGCGGCCGCCGATCAGTTCGAGATCATCGTGAAGGGTAAGCAGACACACGGATCCTCGCCCTGGCGCGGAGTGGACCCGATCGTTGTTGGCTCCCAGATCGTATCGGCGCTGCAGACGATCGTCAGCCGCAACGTCGACATCACGCGCCTTCCGGCCATCGTCTCGGTCGGGCAGTTCATCTCCGGCGTCCGCAACAACATCATCCCCGACAGCGCCCGGCTGGTCGGCACGATCCGCACCTTCGATGACAAGGTGCAGAACGATATCCACGCGCGGGTGAAGCGCATTGCGGAGGGGATCGCATCGGGCGCCGGCGCCACGGTGGACGTCAAGATCCACCGCGGATACCCGGTGACCGCCAACGACCCAAAACTCGCCGCGAAGATGCTTCCCACCCTGGAGCGCGTTGCACCAGGGAAGGTCAAGGAATCGGAGCTGATCACGGGCGCAGAGGATTTCACCTTCTTCCAGCGCCAGGCGCCCGGGCTGTTCATGTTCCTGGGGATCACGCCGCCGGAGCAGGTCGGGAAGGCGCCAGCGAATCACTCGCCGCTGTTCTTCGTGGATGAGAAGGCGCTACCCACCGGCGTCCGCGCGCTTGCGAACCTTGCGGTGGATTACCTGTCCGCTAAGTAGCGCGTCTACTTCGCCCCGATCGCCATCACCATTCCCTGGGTGCGGACGAACAGGCGGCCTTCTGAGATCGCCGGGGTCGCAAGGACGCTGGCGCCCATGTCGTTGGTCGCGATCCTTTCGAAGACCGGTCCGGCCTTCAGCACGATCATCTGGCCGTCCTCGCTCGCCACGTAGACCTTGCCGTCATTGGCCACTGGGGACGAGGTGAAGGCCGAGGCAGTGTTCTCCAGCAGCCGCTGCTGATACTTCCGCTCGCCGGTCTTCGCATCGAACACCGACAGGATCCCCTGGTAGGTGACGATGTAGGTGTGGTCGCGGTAGACGAGCGGCGTGCACATGTAGCCGCCGCCCTTCGGAACGCTCCATACGACGTGCTCGCTGGTGGTGGCGCCTTCAGCTGGTGTGATGTCTCCCGTCGCCGTTTCCTTGATCGCGTAGACCGGCGACATCGGGCCGTGCGCATTGGTGATGTAGACGAGGCCGTCGCTCACGACCGGCGTCGGCACCGGAATGTCGCCGTTACGTCCGAGCTTCCAGATCTCCTTGCCGGTTTCGAAGTCGTAGGCACCCGCATGGCGGTAGCCGTTGACGAGGACCTGCGTGCGGCCGCCCACCTTGTGGATCGTCGGCGTGCCCCAGGTCGGCACGTCGGTGCGCGGCGTGCGCCACTTCTCGGCGCCGGTCTTGGCGTCGAAGGCAGCGAGGAACGAGTTCTCCTGGACGTCCACCTGGACGACCACGACGCCCTCGTGCAGGACAGGTGAGCTGCCTGTCTCCCACTGGTTCTCGCGGGCGACGTACCAGCCGGCGTCCAGCACGCCGAGATCCTTCTTCCACAACTGGTTCCCCTTCATGTCGAAGGCATACAGGCCCTCGGATCCGAAGAAAGCGATGAGGCGCTCACCATCAGTCGCGAGCGTGGAGTTGGCGTGCGAGGCTTTGGTGTGGCGCTTGATCTTCGGAACGGCCTTGAGGATCGATTTCTCCCACTTCACCTTGCCGGACTTCTTGTCGAGGGCATAGACCCGCCATTCATGCTCGGTGTCGTCCTGCACTGGTTCGACGTTGCCGTAGAGCCCGACCTTCAGCCCGGCATCCTTCTGGCCGCTGATCGAGGTCGAGATGAAGAGCTCGTCCCCCCAGATGACCGGGCTCGAGAGCCCCAGCCCAGCCACCGGCGTCTTCCACGCCACGTTCGTGCCCTTGACCGTGTCCCAGGAGGTTGGCAGCGAGAAGCCTTCCGCCACACCGCCGGCGGCAATGCCACGGAATTGCGGCCAATCCACTCCAGGCCTCGGCGCAGTCGCTGCGCCCGTGAAGGTGATTCCCGCCAGCAGAACCGCCGGAACCGTGAATGCAAGCCGTCGCATTTGATCTCTCCCAGTCTGAATCGGTGTGAGCCGTGATCTACCTGTGTCCGTCGAGCCGGCCGGGCCCCCGTGTGTGGGCTGCCACGTATAATCGAGTTTTGCCGCCATGACCGATACGACGACAGAGGGAACGCGGGCCGACGGATCCGGGCTCGATTTTATCCGCACCATCATCACCGAAGACCGCTCGGCCGGAAAACATGAGGGACGAGTGGCGACGCGGTTTCCACCCGAGCCCAATGGCTACCTCCATATCGGTCACGCCAAGTCGATCTGCCTCAACTTCGGCGTCGCCCGTGAGTTCGGCGGCACCTGCAACCTCAGGTTCGACGATACCAATCCTGCCAAGGAGGACGTCGAATACGTCGAGGCGATCAAGGACGATGTGCGGTGGTTGGGCTTCGAGTGGAGCGACCTGCACTTTGCGTCCGACTATTTCGAGAAGCTATACGAGTATGCCGTCGTATTGATCCGTGACGGCAAGGCTTACGTCGACAGCCTGACGGCCGAGGATATCCGCTCCTACCGCGGGACGCTCAGCGAGCCGGGGAAGGAGAGCCCTTACCGCTCACGGTCGGTCGAGGAGAACCTCGATATGTTCACGCGGATGCGGAACGGGGAGTTCGAGGATGGCGCCCACGTGCTGCGGGCGAAGATCGACATGGCGTCCCCGAACATCAACCTGCGGGATCCCGTGCTCTACCGGATCCGCCGCGAGCACCATCACCGGACCGGCGACGCCTGGTGCATCTATCCGCTCTACGACTTCGCGCATCCGCCGTCCGATGCGCTCGAGCACATCACGCATTCACTGTGTACCCTCGAGTTCGAGGCCCATCGTCCGCTCTACGACTGGCTGGTCGAAAACGTCAGCGTGCCATCGCGTCCACGCCAGATCGAGTTCGCGCGGCTGAATCTCACCTACACCGTGATGAGCAAGCGCCGCCTGCTCGAGCTGGTGCAGGAGGGGCATGTCGCCGCCTGGGACGATCCGCGGATGCCCACGATCGTCGGCATGCGCCGGCGCGGCTATACACCAGAGGCGGTCCGCAATTTCTGTGAGCGCATTGGTGTGGCCAGGCGCGAGAACCTGATCGACATGGCGCTGCTCGAGCACAGCGTTCGTGAGGACCTCAACGCGCGGGCGCCCAGGATCATGGGCGTGCTCGATCCGCTGCGCGTCGTGATCGAGAACTACCCGGAGGACCAGGTCGAGGAGTTCGCCATCGGCAACAACCCCGAGAACCCGGAAGCGGGAACGCGGCAGGTGCCGTTCGCGCGCGAGATCTTCATCGAGCGTGAAGATTTCATGGAGGATCCGCCGAAGAAGTTCTTCCGCCTCGCGCCCGGCCGCGAGGTCCGGCTCCGCGGCGCCTACTTCATCACCTGCACGAGCGTCGTGAAGGACGACTCCGGCGCCATCATCGAGCTTCGTTGCAGCTA
>JACDDJ010000578.1:2805-3546 GCA_013817065.1 Acidobacteriota bacterium | reverse complement strand
GCGACAGAGGATGGTGACCGTATGCTCGGCCCGCTTCGCCGCGATGAAGGTAAACCTCATCGGCTCTGCTTCGCGAAGAAGGCCGCGGCGGGTTCAGGGGGTCGATGCAACGCAGGTCGCCAGTCTATCAGCCGGCGTGTCATAGCCAAGAGTCTTGCGTGGGCGCGTGTTGAGACGCCGCGCCACCGCGTTTAGTTGGACCTGCGAGTACGTCGCGAGGTTGGTGCCGTCAGGGAAGTATTGGCGGAGGAGACCATTCGTGTTCTCGTTCGAGCCGCGCTGCCAGGGGCTCTGTGGATCACAAAAGTAGACCTGGACGTCCGTCGCCACCGAGAAGGTCTTGTGCGCGGCCAATTCCATGCCCCGATCCCACGTGAGTGACGACATCAGCCTCTTGGGGAGGGCACGGACCGTCCGGGAAAGGGCCTGCACGACGCTGTCGGTGTCCTTGCCACGCAGCCGCACCAGCAGCACATAGCGTGATTGCCGCTCGACCAGGGTTGCAAGGTGCGAGTTGGCGGCGCCGGCCAGGAGGTCGCCCTCCCAGTGACCGGGGACGGCTCGGTCTTCGATACTCGCGGGCCGCTCGCGGATCGAGACGGCATCAATGATCTGACCGCGCGGCTGTCCGGCCGTGGTCGCCAGTTTAGCGCGGCGCATCGTGCGTCGACGACGGAGATGCCGGATCAGTTCCCTCTTCAGAACGCCGCGGCTGTGCACGAAGAGGCTAAGGTAAATGGT
>JACDDJ010000578.1:0-2795 GCA_013817065.1 Acidobacteriota bacterium | reverse complement strand
TAGCGATACCTGCATATCCGCGTCCTTCGGATAGGTCCGCTTCAGCCAGCCGGCAATCTGTTGCGGCGACCAATCCGCCGCGAGCTTCTCCGCGACGCGCGCGCGCAAGGCGGGGTGTTCGGCCAAGCGACAGCACTTGGGCCGCCGTCCTCGATCCCACGTCGTGGCGTCGGCGCTCGCGGCGCGGTAGCGGCGGCGCCCGCCATGGCGGTGGACCTCCCGACTCACGGTCGAGGATGCACGGCCGAGCCGCGCGCTAATCTGTCGGAATGATACGCCCGCCGCCAAGCCACGTGAGATGTCTTCCCGCTCAGTGACGGTGAGGGCCAAGGAAGAACGAAAGCGGGCCGGCGGTGGGACGCCGCCACGCGCGGCCACGACATGGAACACCGCCCCAGGAATGCGGTCCAACGCTCGGCCGATGTCACTCAGGGACTGGCCCTGCTTCCAGCGGTCCCAGATCTCTACTTTCTCGCTCGCTGCCATCCGTGATCGTCGCACGCGCTGCATGATCCCTCCGATCATTCATCGCGTTGCATCGACCCCCTGAACCCGCCGCGGCCTTCTTCGCGAAGCAGAGCCGATGAGGTTTACCTTCATCGCGGCGAAGCGGGCCGAGCATACGGTCACCATCCTCTGTCGCTGTCTGCGCGTGACGCGTAGCGGCTTCTACGCCTGGCAGCGCCGTCCGGAATCGACGCATGCTCGCACTGACCGCCGACTGAAGGTCCTGGTCCAGGCGTCATTCGGCGCGAGCCAACAGCGGTACGGCAGCCCCCGCATTCACGAAGATCTCATCGAGCAGCAGGAACGCGTGAGTCGCAAGCGCGTGATCCGCTTGATGCAGGAAGACGGCCTGAAGGCGCGGGCTCGCAAGCGGTACAAAGGGACGACGATGAGCGATCACGATCAACCGGTCGCGGCCAATCTGCTCGACCGGCAGTTTGCGGCGGCGGCGCCGAATCAGCGGTGGGTCAGCGATACGACCGAGTTCGTCATTGGGAGCAGCGGCAGCGGCAAACTCTACCTCGCGGCGGTCTTGGATCTGTTCTCGCGGTTCATCGTCGGGTGGGCCGTCAGCGCGGTGAACGACCGGCATGTCACCATCAAAGCCTTGGAGATGGCGCTCAAGCGCCGATGTCCGGACATCGGGTTGCTGCATCACTCCGACCAGGGCTGCACGTACGCGAGCGAAGACTATCAGGACATCCTCGAGGCGCGCGGCATCGTCTGCAGCATGAGCCGGCGCGGCAATTGCTGGGACAACGCCGTCATGGAGAGCTTTTTCTCGACCGTCAAGAGCGAGCTCGGCGAGCGCTTCGACAGCAACGGCGAGGCGAAGATGGAGCTGTTCGACTACATCGAAGTGTTCTATAACCAGCGACGCCGACACTCGACGCTGGGACAGATCAGCCCGGCGGCGTATGAACGGCGCGCCCGCGAAGAGGCCATGGACGCCATGGAAAACCGCCCAGACCGCGGTTTCCCACCGCGCCCACAGCCGTTCATGTACTCTCAGAGAGAGGAACGAAGACCAACGCAAACCACGTAGTCAAACCGTCCACCGAAGCGGATCAGGGCCAGGTCGCCGCCGACGTCAACGTTCGTTCCCGGGAGAGAGCCGCGATGCGAAAGGTCCGGTTGCGCGAGGCGGTTCAATCCCGGGAGTCGTGATGCGAACATCCATAATTCAGATCCCGCATCCCACCAAGCAGCGTCTGCTCGATGCCGGATTAGCCATGCTCCTGGAGCATGGCTACAACGACCTCGGCATCCAGGCACTGCTTGCGGCCACGGCCACTCCCAAGGGCTCGTTCTACCATCATTTCAAGGACAAGGAGGACTTCGCGCTCCGGATCATCGACCAGTACATGACGCACGTGCATGCCGGTCTTGACGCGTGCCTCGACGACAGCAGCCGTCTGCCGCTGGAGCGTGTGCGCCGTTTCTTCGAGTTGACGCAACGGAGCTACCGGAAGGAAGGCTACATGGGATGCCTGCTGGGCGGACTCGGGCAGGAACTCTCGGGCGTCAGTGAACGTTTCCGGCGCAGGATCGAAGCATGCTTCTCCGAAATCGCCGTCCGGATTGCCACCTGCCTGGAACAGGCCAAGCAACGCGGCGACATTCCCGCCGATTCCGATACGCGGCAGATGGCCAGCCTACTCGTTGACTGCTGGGAGGGCGCGGCGCTCCGCAGCCGGTTGCGCGGCAATGGCGCACCGCTCAAAGCCATGCTGGATTTCTATTTCAATCGGCTGTCACGCGCTGACCGGATCGTCGAAAACAATGCGTGCGAGCGAAGGCGTGAGCAATGAAGCCAAAAGCTCGTCTGATCGGGGAAGGGCGGGCGGATTGTCTCGCAAGCCGACAATGCGAGCGAAGGACGTAAGGTTTCGGGTCGAACTCGCGTTCTAAATATGAGGGGCCTAGCTTGAGGTCCCGGCGAGGCATAGGCGGCTGAGTCGAGTCACCCGAGGCTGAATGAGTGGCTGGGACGTAGGGATTCGAACCCCAATAACCGCGTCCAGAGCGCGGTGTCCTACCGTTGAACGACGTCCCAGTGTTGATGCCGAAAGGGCAGGAAAACGTCAATTATACATAATGCCCCTTCCCCAAGGCCATCCTGCCGCGGCTGGCGAAGCGCTTGCACTCGGCTCCGGGATGCGCCGTTGTCGCAACTCATCCGTCACAGGCGCACTCGCAGGAGATTCCCCATGACTGACACCGTCCCGTCCTCGCGCTGCTGCTTAGCGCGTTCTCGAGTCCTTCTCGCCGGGCTGGCGCTGCTCGCC
>JACDDJ010000577.1 GCA_013817065.1 Acidobacteriota bacterium | reverse complement strand
GGCATCACCACCGTCCTCCCCCGCCGCGCCATCATCGTCGAAGGTATCCTGCTTTTCGCGGATCCGGATCTGCGCAAGCTGCTGGACGTCAAGGTGTTCGTCGATGCCGACGATGACACCCGGTTCATACGTCGGTTGCAGCGGGACCTGTCGGAGCGCGGCCGCACGGTGAGCTCGGTGATCGATCAATATCTCGGCACGGTCAAGCCGATGCACCTCGAGTTCGTGGAGCCGAGCAAGCGCTACGCTGACGTGATCATCCCCCTTGGCGGCCACAACACCGTCGCGATCGACATGCTGCTGACGCTGATTCGCAGCCTCGCGGCGCGATGACCTTCTGGCCGCGTTCGCACTGGACGCCGGCCGTCCTGATCGCATTCCTGCTGGCCGTCGCGCATTCGTGGCCGCTGGCGAGCGATCCGGCGCGGCTCTCGCTGAACTACAACGGCGACGTCATGCTCAACGAGTGGATCGTCGCCTGGGTGCAGCACCAGCTTCCCCGCGATCCGCTGCACCTGTTCAGCGCGAACATTTTCCATCCTGCGCCCGACGCGCTGGCGTTCTCCGAACCGCTGATCGTGCCAGCCGTGATCGGCGCACCGATCAGAATCCTCGGCGGTTCGCCGGTCCTCGTGCACAACCTGCTCCTGCTGGTCGGCATGACGCTGACCATGCTCGGATGCTATGCGCTGGTGCATGCGTGGACGGGTGATGCCCTCGCCTCGCTGCTCGCCGGATCCGCATGGGCCTTCAACACGCAGTCGTTGACGCGACTCGAACACCTGCAGGCGCACCATGCCTATGGCGTCCCGCTCGCCCTTCTCGCGGCAGATCGGTTGATTACTACCGGGCAGATCCGGCACGCCGTGCTGCTGGCCCTCTGGATGGCGGTCATGGCCTATACGTCCGGGTACCTGGTGGTCTTCACGACCATAGCACTCGCGGTCCTCGTGGTCGTCCGGCTGCCGCCGGTAAGGGTCCATGCCAGCTTTGCACTCGCGGCGCTGATGGCAGGTGTCGCGATCCTGCCGGTATACCTGCCGTATCGCCGTGCGGCCAACCAACAGCAGATGGTGCGGACACTCGACAGCGTGAGCGAATACTCGGCGCTGTTGAACGGGTACTGGGCCTCCTACAGCCACCTCCATCATTGGCTGTGGAACGCTGCGGCCCCCCGCGAGTCCCCGGACGCCTACTTCCCGGGCATCATCGTCGCAGTGCTGGCACTCGCCGCAATCGTGCTGCAGCTGCGCCGCGGCGCGGATCCATCCATGCGACGTCCGGTGTATGGCTGGCTCTACGCGGTGTTCCCGCCGCTGGCCGGACTACGTGCCGCTGCGAGGTTCGGGGTGCTGTTCATGCTCGGCGCGGGGGTGCTGGCGGGCGTTGGGCTGGCGACGCTTCGCCGCAGCAAGGCGATGCCGCGATATACGACGGCGGCAGCAGCCGTCCTGGTACTGCTCGTAAACGTCGAAGCGCTCCGAGCGCCGTTCGCCTACGTGCCATTCCGCGGAATTCCGGGGATCTACGCGATGCTTGCGGATGAGCCCGGCCCGGTCGTCCTCGTCGAAGTCCCGTTCTATCCGCCGCAGGCCGTGTTCGAGAATGCGGAGTACGTGCTGAACTCGACGGCGCACTGGCGCCCGCTCATGAACGGCTACAGCGGGTACACCCCGAGGTCGTATCGCGACTACGCGGATGTGTTCTGGTATTTTCCCGACTCGGCGGCAGTCGATGCGATCCGCGCTGCCGGCGCGACCCACCTGGTGCTGCATCCTCAGCGGTTTGGTAACGAGGCGCAGGAAACGCTGCAGCGCGCGCTTGCAGATCCGCGGCTGGAGCGGATGGCGGTTGCCCGGAACAACGTCACGTTGTTCCGGATCAAATAGCTACTTCACCTTCTTGACGTCGCTCAGCTTCATCGGCCCGGTCGCGAGATTCTCGATGCCGAGGATGTTGCCGAGCAGGCGGAGCTGCACCAGCTGCGCGAGAGTGCCCTCGCCTTTCCCTTCGCTGGGGACCTGAAAGTCGATCACCGTGAAGGGATAGTCGCGGCTCTGCGCGGCGGACGCCCGCTCGCTGACGGTCATCGGGCGATCGCTGATCAGCATGATGCGCCGGCCGCCGTCCTTCGTCGCCGATTGACGCGCGTAGAAGAAGTCGTATTTCAGCGATGTTGGCGTCGAGATCGAACCAACCGACTTGCCGTCGAGCAGCGCGTCGAGGAAGGCGCTCTGGCCTTTGTCGCGCAGGATCCCCAGGAGGCGTTCGTCGTCCGCATCACTGGTCCACCGGTTGATGCGGATCGTCAGCGGTGTGATCCCGGCTCCGCCGACATTGCTGATGTTCGAGAGGATCGCGCTGAACTCTTCCCGGCCGGCGGTCTGCGTGTCCTGCACCGCACCTGGCGCGGCGCCAATCGCGAGGAGGACCATCAGCGCCAGTGAATAGGTCGTCATAGTCATTCTTGTTCTCCTGCGGTCCGGCTGTCGTCGCCGGGTGGCTCGCCCAACTTACCGCCTGGTCAGCCGCTGCTGCCAAAACCGCCGCGCGATACCTCCCCGGCCTCTGCCTCTACCCATTCGACGCGCGGCGACTCGAGCAGGATCCCCTGTGCAATCCGATCGCCCGCTCGCACCGTGACCGGGTCAGCAGTGAAATTCATGACCGCGATTTTCACCTCGTCCGTCGGACCGCAGTAATCCGGGTCGATCACACCCACGCCGTTGGCGACCATGAGGCCGCGCTTCAGGGGCGTGCTGCTGCGGGCGAAAATCCCGAGAAACATCCGGAGCGGGACTTTGATGACAAGGCCAGTCGGGATCAGGGCCACCCGTCCTGGATCGATGGTGAGGTCCTCGACCGCGGCGAGATCGAACGCCGCGGCCTCGGCTGTTTGATACTCAGGTACCACCGCTCCGGGGTGAATGCGAGTGATCCGAACCGTGAGAGCATCAGAGCCAGTCCGGTCGGGTACGTGGAACATCAGGGCTCGTTTCCTTGCTGCGCCAAAAAGCGATTGATGACGGGCAGCAGATCGGCGGCCTGGTCATAGCTGTGAACCGTGCACCTCGGGTGATCCGTGCCGACGATCAGGCGCGAGACGACGGACCGTCGGGAATCGCTGTACAGCAGCAACACTCGTTGGTCGATCTGGTCGGACTTGCCAAGCACGTAGCCGACTTCGAAGCCAACTCCGTAGCTGGATCCCGAGGCGTCCGCGATCAACACGTCCGCAGCCGTCAACCACTGCAGATCGCGCGCAAAGACCTCGCGCTCGGTCAGGGCAGACTCCGCTGAATCAACGTGATCGTCGAGCAGATGGCGGGTGAGAACGGTGTGTCCCGCGGTCTCCAGGTGATCAGCCACCTGCCGAAGGACCGCCACCGCGCCGCGGTCACCGCGCACGGTGCACGCAAGATAAATGTTCACCGGCGTATTATAGGCGCACGGCTCGAGCGACGAGCGAGGGCTGGAGGGGTCGGGGATCGGCCCGGGCGAGGAGCGAGGGCTGGCAGGCGCTGAGAAGTCGGCCCGAGCGAAGAG
>JACDDJ010000576.1 GCA_013817065.1 Acidobacteriota bacterium | reverse complement strand
CCTCGCACCCGAGCGCGTCATAGGGATTGGTGATGCGGAGAATGACATCGCGTTCCTGCGCGCGTGTGGCCTGGCGGTCGCGGTCGCCAATGCACTCCCGTCGGTGAAAGAGGTGGCTCACCTCGTCACAGATGAACGGATCCGTCACCCTGGACTCCGCTCGCTAGTTCGATCGACGCTACTTGGCTTTGTCTGGAACTGGCGGGAGGTCGCTGCTCCAGATCGTCTTCTCCGTGCGCCAGGTGTCAGCCATTTTTCGCCAGACGAACACATATTTGCCGCGGTCGCGGACGCCGCCGTCCTGGTAGCCGAGCCAATACGTGCCTGTCTCGTACGCCAGAGGACCGTGGCCCGCGACGTCGTCGGTCTCGAGACGGAGGTTGGTGGTGCGCGCGATCAGGTCCTGGTAGAACTCCCGCAACGGTTCGCGTCCGCGGAGAAGCGGCGCATTCGGCGGCATGAATACCGAATTATCCGCGTACAGTTCGACAATGGCGTCAATCTGTTTGGCGTTGTACGCGGCCGGCAGCTGCTGACTTCTCTGGCGGATTGCGTCGGTATCCGCGGCTGTGAACTCATCGGTTCGTTCACCCGACGCGCAGCCGCCGATACCAACAGTGACAGCTAGCAGGGCACACCGGACTAAAGATCTCATCACTCGCCTCCCTCGCACTGGCTGATGGACTGCAGACTTCGAAGCAATTCACAAGCCGAACATCATTCGTCGGGGTCGAATACGTCTTCGATCCGTCGGCGGAACAGCTTGGCGATCTTGAACGCAAGCGGGAGACTGGGATCGTACTTGCCACGTTCGAGCGCGTTCACCGTCTGGCGCGACACCCCCAGCTTGTCGGCCAGATCGCCCTGCGACCAGTCCTTGGCGGCGCGCAGCTCCACCAGGCTGTTCCTCATCGATAGCGGCGCCACGCCAACGCCACACCAATGGCAACGAGTATTGCCGGCGTCATCAGGATGTCGACCGCTTGCAGCCGCAGGTTGACGCCTGCAGCTCCAAGATTCAGGTACAGCGCGGCGAGCGGCACGTACAGGACCAGCCCGAATGCCATCCCCTCGAGGACGATCCGCTGCAGCATCTCGTCGAGATCGCGGCGCAGCCGCTTCCAGAACGTCCACGCCGCGACGATCAACAGAACGACGCTCGCGGCGCCGAGGAGAACTCGTCCCCACTCCGGCAGCCAGCCGGCCTCCGCGCCGACCCTGATAACGAGATTAGCCACGAGCGCACTTCCGAGCGCGAGCATGTAGATGCCGTAGAGTGGCGCCAGGTGCGGATAGGACTCTGCGTCTGAAGATCCTGCTGCGACCATCTAGCCTCCTTGCGAATGATGCGATAGTAAAGCACCCTTTACAGGTAGTGTCAAGGACGATTTACAGGGTTGCCGCCGAAGTCCTCGCTGTGCCGGAAGGTTAGATGTCAGCCGGTTTGGAATGGCTCACTGGTCGTGCGCGGGACTGATCCACCCCCCAGTTCACGTATCGCGAACGCCTGTGCCAACCGCGGTCCGCGAGCATAGCGGGGAAACGCGCGCGCCGGGCCGGGACCTCGGTTGCGGGTCCGCGACACCGAGTCGCGCCGGCGCGACCGACCTAGTCGGCCCGCAGCGATAAAGTCGGATCCACTCGCGCGGCGCGGAGCGCGCTTAGACGTCAGCCGCGAGGAGTGGGTTAGCCAGGGCTAGTCAAGCTGCTACAGTCTTGAAGCATGCAGCCGACGTCTCATGACGATCGCACGGCGCGGGCGATCGTCTGGGCCGTGTGGGCCGGCATGCTGGCGCTCTTGCTCTGGTCCTACATCCCGAACTCCTCGCGGATCCCTCTCGCCGAAGACTGGTACACCGTCCCGCTGGTGACCGGGCAACCGGTCGATGTGGCGGCGTGGCTGTGGGAGCAGAACAACGAACACCGGATGCCGGTGGCGCGGTTGTTGTTGCTGGGTGCGCTGAAGGCGAGTGGCGGCGACTATCGTGCCGGAGGGCTGCTCAATATGGCACTCATGGCGCTGGCGGCCGCAGGGCTGATCCTGTTCGTGCGTCGTCTTCGCGGCGGCCGTAACGACATCGGCGACGCGTTTCTTCCGTTGACGCTGCTGCACTTCGGACACTCCGTCGACGTCCTGTTCCCGTTCCAGATCACGTTCGTGCTCTCCCTCGGGCTCGTCATGGTGGTGGGGTGCACGCTCTTTCTGCCGCACTCCTTGACCTCGCCACCTGCGGCCGCCGCCGGCGGAGCGGCGCTTCTACTTCTGCCGCTCTCGGGATTCATCGGACTTATCTTCGTGCCGGCCCTCGCCGCGTATGTGTTCTACGCCGGCTGGTCGTGCCGGTCCGGATCGCGCGGCTGGCCTCATCGTCGCGGCATCGGCGCGTGGTTGATGTCGGCCAGCGTCGTGACGGTCATACTCGGCGCTGTGTATTTCGTGGGATACGAACACCCGTGGTGGAATCCGCCCAACCCGGGCATCATCCCGTCGACCAAGGTCGTGCTCAAGGTCTTGTCCCTGGGATTCGGCGCTGCGCCGTACTTCTGGTGGACGCCAGCCGTGGTCCTCTCCGTGGTCTTCCTGACGGCGTCCCTCGTTGCGGCATTACATCGCATCGCGTCGACAGGTCCCGGCCGTGACTACGCGGTTGGCGCCGCACTCTTCTTCGCGGTCGCGATTGCCTTTGCGGCGGGTGCCGGCTGGGGCCGGGCTGGCTACGAGCCCACCGCGGGCATCCCGCTGCGGTACGTCAACCTGGTGATACCGGCGTTCCTCGCGGCGTACTTCACGTGGGTGTTGTCGCCGTCACCTTTCGCGAAGGTGTTTGCACGCGGCCTCGCGCTCGTCCTGCTGATCCTGCTACCGATCAACACCGTCGCGGGCCACCGGCTCTTCGCCGACTGGTATCACGATGGGATGACGAAACTGCAGGCGGATCTGGATGCCGGCGTTCCGATCGAACAACTCGCTGAACGCCACGGCAAATTCCTGGTCCACTGGTGGACGCCGGAGCAGGTTGCCCGCCACATGCACATGCTCCGTCAGGCTAATATTGCGCCGTTCAATCGCGCGGCAACGTTGGCCTCGCCTCGTTGAAAGATCCCTTGCCTGAAAACGAGTCGACGCGCATTGGATCGCTACGCCTGCCGCCGTTGTGCCGAGCTTTGTCGCGAGATGACCGGCGTGCTGTGCCGAGGCCGGTCTGCCGTCTTTATCTCGCTGGGGGCCGCTGCAGGGATTGTGCCCATGCGCATGCTCTGGGCAGGGTCGTCGTCTTGCCGGTTGGTTAGTCACTTCACTACGATCGCTCCCCGGAACATGTTCATGCCGCACGCAAAGATCAACTCGCCCTTCGATGGTGTTAACTCGACAACGACCGGCTCATTGAGTGGCAGTGTTCGCTTCATCTCGAGCGACGGGAATGCGACCTCGGTTGCGCAGGTCTTATCACTGGTTCGCACGAACGTGATCCGGGCTGGGATGCCCGGGCGAAGGGTCAGGCGAGAGGGTTCGAAGCCCTGCTCACCGACCGTGATGCGCGCCGTCTGAA
>JACDDJ010000575.1 GCA_013817065.1 Acidobacteriota bacterium | reverse complement strand
CTGGCCAACCCACACCACGTTTGTCACGGGCGTACTGCCGGCGCAGCACGGGGTGCTCTTCAACGGCATGCTGATGCGCGAGCCCGGCGCGCTTCCGAGGGTCGAGCCCTGGCGCGACAAGGCGGAGATGGTGCGCGTCAAGACCGTCTACGACGCGGCTCACGCGGCGGGCCTCACGACGGCGCAGGTTGACTGGGTTGCGATTCATAAGCCCGGCACCATCACGTGGGCGTTCGAAGAGCGTCCGGATCCGGCCGGCGAAGTCGCTCGTGAGCTGATCGCCGCCGGCCACGCCACGCCAGAACAGATCTCAGGCTTCCGCGGCTTGAGCGTCGTCACGAAAGATCAGATCTGGACCACGGCCGCCGTCCACATCATCGAGCGCCACCAGCCCAACCTGCTGCTCCTGCACCTCCTGACGCTTGACAGCACCAGCCATCGCTACGCGTCGGGGACGCCCGCGGCGCACGCCGCAATCGGGTTCCTCGACTCGCAACTCGCACGGGTCGTGGAAGCCGTACGCCGTTCCCCCATGGCCGAGCGAACGACGCTGATGGTGGTCTCAGATCACGGATTCAAGACCGCCGCTCGGACTGTGCGTCCCAACGCCATGCTGCGCCGGGCCGGACTGCTGACGGCTGATGCGAACGGTGCGATCACCAGCGGCGACGCCTTCGCCATATCAGAGGGAGGCACCGCGCTCGTGTATGCCCTCGGCGCGGATCGCGGCGCGCTGCTGCGCCGCCTGGGGCAACTGTTTCGCGACGCCCCGGGCATTGCCCGCGTTGTAGAGCCATCCGAATACGCGGCGCTCGGGTACCCCGCCCCTGACAACAACGCGCAGATGGGAGATCTTGTCCTGGTCGCAGCCGACGCGCACAGCTTCTCAGGCGGAGCCGATGGACCGGACGTGATCGACAACCCGCAGCCGGCGGGGTTTCATGGCGCGCTCAGCAGCGATCCCGAGATGGATTCGATCTTCGTCGCGTCCGGTCGGGGCATCCGCGCCGGGGTGCGCCTCGACCGCGTCACGGCGACCCAGGTGGGCCCCACCATCGCGGCGCTGCTCGACCTCCAGTTGCCTGCGTCGACCGGCACTCCGCTGCACGAGATTCTCACCAAGGACCAGAGTCCCACCGCGCCGGGCACCTCGCTGTTCAACGGGCGCGACCTTTCCGGCTGGAAGGTTCCGGAGGGCGACAACGGCCATTGGAAAGTGGTGGACGGCGTCATCGATTACGACGCAGCAAGCGAGGCGCCGGGCGATAAGCACCTGTGGAGCGAGCGCGACTACGGCGACTTCGTCCTGACGCTCGAGTGGCGGCTCAAGAGCACGCCGTACGTGAACCCGAACGTGCCGGTCATTCTCACGGACGGTTCTCACAAGAAAAACGCAGAGGGGCGCGACATCCGCATCTCCGTTCCGGATTCAGATTCAGGGGTCTACCTTCGCGGATCCGAGAAGGCGCAGATCAACATCTGGGCGTGGCCGGTGGGATCTGGCGAGCTGTGGGGCTACCGGACCGACGCCTCGATGCCCGCATCCGTCAGGGCCGGAGCGACGCCGAAACGAAACGCCGATCGCAGTATCGGGGAGTGGAATACGTTCGAGATCACCATGCGCGCGAGCCGTGTGACTGTCGTGCTCAACGGCGAAGTGGTCATCGATGCCGCCGAGTTGCCTGGAGTTCCCGCGCGCGGTCCGATTGCGCTCCAGCATCACGGTGCCCGCAAGAACGGCGACTGGACGAGCCCGCCGAGTCTCGTCCAGTTCCGCAATATCTCGATCCAGGAGTTGTCGAAGAATCGGTGAAGAAACGGGGACACTCAACTTAACGCTAAGTTACTGAAAATACACGGGCGACGCAGCAGGCCGGTAGCGGAAGTAGATCGCGTTGGAGAGCAGTGTCGTGCCCCCGTTATCGCGAAGGATGTCGTCGGCCGAGTGACCAGGGATGACCCAGTAGCGCTGCCACGCGCCCAATGGAGCCGAGGCAAATCATGACGCTGAACTATAGGCTTGGATCTTCCGTGATCCCAGGGTTGCCGGCGGCGAAGCGGTCATCAAAGGCACAAGGGTCACCGTTCATACGGTCCTGAAAAGCTCGCAGAAGGGGCGACGACCGCCGCGATCCTGAAGAGTTTCCGACGCTGACAAAGGACGATGTTCGCGCCGCGATCGCCTTCGCCGCTGCCTCTGCACAGGGGGATCTTCCGATAGCCGAGGCGCACGTGCGGTGAAGATCAAGCTGGACGAGAGTCGCCGCATCGTCTCGTCCACGTGCTCACTGAACTTAACCATGACACGGACACGGTTGTTGACGAACGCCTGGCCGGCGAGGACGACGACGTCCCTGGGATGCGGCGCAAGCGACTGCCGGTTTTTGATCACAAGATCTGGATCTTTCAGACGCGCGGAAGTACGAAACCGGCAGGCATCACGGATTGGGCTGTTGGTGAGACTCTCTCAGCCTGGGCGCGAGGGGCTCTTCGAGCGCCTTTCGATGTTGTTCGGCACAGAGGACGTCGAGAGCTGCAGAGGCTGCGCGTCACCGCCACGACTCCGACGGTGCACGTTCGTCTGTCGCGCGACCGTGTATTTTCAGTGACTTACCGTTAAGTTGAGTGTCCCCGTTTCCTACAACCCGCTAGCGGAAGTAGATCGGGTTGGTGAGCAGCGTCGTGCCGGACGCATCGCGAAGGTTGACGCGGACCCAGTCACCGCGTTTGACGTCGACGCGGAATTCGATCGTGGCATCGACCGCCGCGATCGGCTTCGGCACTGCCTGCTCGACCATCGCCCCGTTTCGGATCACGTCGATGTGCTGCCCGGACGCCCCCTTCACCTGAAGGTGGAACAGCACAGGCTCTTGCGCAGACGGGAGTTTCACCACGTCACCCATCGCGGCCGAGACACCTGGGGCCGTGAACTCCACGTCGGGGCCCTCGGGCCCGCGGACCTTGATGTAGACCCGTCCGGCGCGGATGCCGCGCAGCAGCGCGGCTTCACTGAGCGAGTCGGCCTGGATCACTGTCGTCGGCGTGCCGACAGCACTGCCCGCCCGAGTAGAGGCGCCATGATCGTCGCTGCCGCCGACACCGGTAATGCGGTGCCCCTCGTTCAGTCGCGCGTGCCAGAACGGTTCCCCCGCGGTTGGACCGGTGACGGTGAACATGTTGATGACCTCGAGGGCCTCAACCTGCGACCAGTCAGTGCCTGGCGCACTCCATCCGCACCCAGTGCATTTTTCGCCGGTCTCGCGGGCCGGGTGGTTCACTGAGAGCAGACCGCCGAGTGCGCGGGCCTGCGCGAAGACGGTCGCCGCAGTGACACCCGGATGGCCGATGCGGAAGTCGACGATCTCGCTCGTGCCGAAGACGTTCGCGTGGCCGTAAAAGGACGTCACTTCCTGCCCGCGCAGCAGCAGGAGCCGGTCGTGCTGCAACTGCAGCGTCGCGAGGTCCTGGTGATGACTGGTGGTGTTGTGGTCGGTCACGCCGAGGAAGTCGAGCCCGCGCCGCACCGCGGCGTCGATGACCTGGTGCACTGCG
>JACDDJ010000574.1 GCA_013817065.1 Acidobacteriota bacterium | reverse complement strand
CACTAGTACTACTTTGTTAGATCCGTAGAGAGATTTCCCTGAGTTTCAGCATGGTATCCAAGTAGTGCGGATGCGTGACGAAGAAATGGGCGGTGAGAATCTCAGTGATCACCGCCCGTGTGACGGGCAACGTGGGGGAGTCGTGCCCTGCGCCGCCCCCGCTCGTGTTGCAACCAGGCATACGCGAGCGCCGTCAGCACGACGTGCCGCTGCCAGCCTGGCCACGAGCGACCTTCCGGGAACGCTTCGCGCAGCTGTTGAGCCGTCCACGCCGCGGTTGGATGTGCCGTCACCGCCACATGCACAATGCGACGGCGCTCGTGGGCGAGAATCACCAAGACGAACAACAGCCGACACGTCGCGGTCGGCACCACGAAGAAATCCGCAGCGACGAGCTGTGCCCGGTGATTCGCCAAGAACGTACGCCACGTCTGTGAGGGCGGCTGCCGACGGCGGACCATGTATTTCGCGACCGTCGCCTGAGAAAGGTCAATCCCGAGTTTCAGCCATTCGCCGTGGATCCGGGGCGCGCCCCACCGCGGATTCGCGTCCGACATGGTGCGGATCAGCGCGCGGATGTCGGGTGGGATCGACGGTCGACCGATGCGGCGACGACTCTTCCACGTCCAGAACAGGCGGACGCTAGGCCATGCCCGCGGGACGCGAACCTGCAGCCCCGCGTTCAATGGGCCGTCGGCGGCTACGATCCGGAGCAGTAAACCTGCCCGCAGCGGGGGCAGATCGGTCGTTATCTGCACCCTCGGCGCGCAGCAGAACCTACCTGAGTCTCCTCTTCACCGGCGCGAGCCGCGTGCGCCCGTACCTAATCGCGCGCTGCCTCACGCCGTCTCCTCCAGTAATCAGCGCCAGCTCGAGCGGTTCGAATCGAGTTGCTTTTATTATTCAAAATATATTTTCAGTGCTCCAAATCCGTTGATGATCAACGGGTCCTTTGGCCGACAGACGAAGAGGCCCTCATGAATGTCAAACAAATCCTTGTGCTCACAGCCGTCTTGTTCCTGGCGGTGCCAGATACCGCGCAGGCCATTCCGCAGTTCGCCCGCAAGTATGGGCTCGACTGCTCGTACTGCCACTCCGGGCCGCCGCGATTGAACCAGCGAGGCGAGGATTTCTTGGCGCGGGGCTACCGCTTCGGTGCGGAGATGTTGATGCCGGCGCACCGTACGCTCCCCGTCGCTTTCTGGAACACCGTCGACCTGGAGCATCGCGCGAGTGCCGACCTGACGAAGGGGTTTCCAAGCCGCGTCGAACTCATTTCTGCTGGAACGATCGGGCGGACGCCGTTGTCGTATTTCGTTGAATGGCGCGCTCTGAGTCAGCAGATCGGGTCGGGAAACCGCCTCCTGAACCGCTCGGGACGCTTCGAGGACGCACTGGTGAACGTTCCCTTCACGAGAGGACTGACGCTCACCGTCGGACAGTTCCGTGCGTTGGGTCAGGTGGACGTCTCCCGACGATTGTCCATCTCAGAACCGCTCGCCTTCAGCAGCGGCGTTGCCGCGCGCGCTAGGGCCGCTACATCGCGCCTCACCAGCTTGCGGGGGTTCTCGCCGGCCGGGCGCCAGCCGGGATTACGCCTGACCTACCAGACCACCGGCGACGCACATGCAGCGGACGGGTGGTACTCCGCCGTGACTCTCCCCTTGGTCGGCGAGCTCACGATTCCGCTCACCGACGCCGCCAGTTTCGAATTCGAGGCGCGTCCCAAAGGCGTGTTCGCGGAAACCTTCTACCGGAGAGGACTCAGCTCGCTCGGGGGCCACGCTTTCCTCGGTGACCGGCGTCGATTGGGGCATCTCGTCGCGATGCGGCAGTTCGGCGAAAGCCTGGCGGTGCTCGGGGTGGTTGGGTTCGACCGCTTGGCGGACGCGACCCGCACCCGGTACAGCGTCGGCACGGAATACACGTTCACCGAACGCCTGGTCGCGGGCCTCCGCGTGGACCACCGCACAGGTCAAGGGCGCGACCCCGCGCTGCTCGTGTTCCTGAACGGACATCTCCCGTTTGGTCCGCCCGCGTTTCGCCAGAGTTTACGTCTACAACTGGAACAGCGTTTTCAGGCGACCAGTAACGCCACATTGCTTGGCTTCAGCCACATCTTCTAACCGATACAAGACCAGAAGGATATTTGCCATGTCAGCAGCCCGGCGACACGCTCTCGGGCAGTCCGTCGAACCATCATGGGTTCGACTGCGCGGCCCGGACGAGCAGATAGGCGGCGGAGGGTGCATTGATCGTCAGCGGAGCCGCGGGAACATCCGAGGCGGTAAGAGCATCGTATATGTAGACAGCCGATATCTTGGATGACGCGAGAAACGATGTCCTCACATCGAAGCTTCAGCCGTGACTCGTGCGGCCGAGGACGGAGACGCAAGCTGAGGCTGATGCTTTGCACCCGCCGCAGGTGCAGCGGTATGACGCCGAGTGCGCTCATGGAGAACCCGTATGCTGCTTCGTGAGGCGCTTCTCGTCGCTGTGCTGATGTCCGTGATGCCGTCGGCGGCCGCGGGACAGCAGCCCCCCGCGCCAGAACCCCAACCGGAGCGTAGCGACCCGGACGTTCTCGTGGACCCACTCGAGCCGGATTTCGCGCTATTCGCACTCCCGACGACGTTGCGCATGCCCTCGGGCAAGTGGGCCTTTCGCGTCACGCACCGGTTCACGCGCAGTCTGGGGCAGGGGGATGTGGGGGACCTGGCCTCCAGCCTCTTCGGACTGGACGGCGGTGCGCAGATCGGACTCGAGGTTCGAGTGGGGCTGCGATCGGGGACGCAGGCCGGCGTGCATCGCACCAGCGATCGCAGTATCCAACTGTTCGTTCAGCAGAACTTCTTGAACGAGCGCGACGGCAGCAGCTTCGGCTTGGATGCCATCGCGACGCTCGAGGGGGGCGATAACCTTTCAGAACATCACCAGAGCGCGATCGGTCTCCTGTTGTCAAAGCGTGCTGGGTCCCGCGCGGCGCTCTACGCCGAACCGCTCATCGTTCTGAACGCCAGCCCGGTCGATGCAGGTGACGATCACACGGTGATGGTCGGTGTCGGCGCGCGCGTCCGGCTCACGCGCTCGACCTACCTGCTGGCCGAGTACACGCCGCGGGTGTGGGGATTCGAGCCGGCCGTCGATCAGATTACCTTCGGCTTTGAGCGTCGTACCGGCGGGCACCTCTTTCAGTTGAATGTCGGGAACGGTTTCGGCACAACCATGGGCCAACTCGCGAGGGGCGGCGTCGATTACGACGAGTGGTTTCTCGGGTTCAATCTGTCACGCAAATTCTTTTGAGGAGGAGCTATGAGACTTAGCATGCTGCAGCAACTCGCGGCGCTCGCTATCCTGAGCGTGGGCACTGCATGCGGGGGTGGCGGCAACTCTCCGACCACCCCGGGAACAGGGGGTGGCCCCCCGAGTACGAGCGGGGCGACCATCACCATCGCGAATGGCCGTGTGAGCCCGGCCGAAGTGACCATCAACGCCGGCCAGACGGTGATGTTCGTCAACAATGACAGCCGCACGCGGAACGTGTCTTCCGACGCACACCCGAG
>JACDDJ010000069.1:10651-11887 GCA_013817065.1 Acidobacteriota bacterium | reverse complement strand
GCTCTGCCCTCGCCGCCACAGTGCGCACACACAATCGGCGGCAGACTGTTCGTGTGCTGTGTTCTGATGCGTGGAGAACGTCTTTTACCCGCCAATACCGTTCTGCTCCCACTACGTCGCCCGACGTGAACGCTTTCCGCGGACCGGCTCATCTGTGAGGCGGCTTGACCCTCGCGGATCTGGTCCGCGCTAGAAAGGCCACCACCAGTTCGAGCGATAGATCTGGACTCCTGGCAGCTTTGACCATGATCGCTTTTCCCACATGCTGCGCTTTGGGTCACCGCCCATTCTTGAAGCCTCGTCCGCCTTGTTGTAGACGTCCGCTGTGATCCAAGTCGTGTATCCGTTGTCGCGAATCGTCGCCAACTTTGCTGCGTAGTTCGCCGCTCTGCCTACCCATACCAGGTCGTTCGAGCCGCGGATTCCCGTCCGCGCAACGAACAGCTTGCTCACGTCGATTCCAACCGCGTGGCGAACGGCGTACGTTTCGTCCGGATACTTGTTCTTGATGGCCGGATTGATGATGGTTCGGACGGCGTAGTTGATTTTTAGACCGCTTTGGGTGGCGTTCGACCTTTTCGAGTCGCCCAGAAATACGGCCATGATTCGATCGCCATCGAAGGCTGTGATCTCTCCGTTCATGCTGCGGATGACCTTCGACGCACAATGGAGAAACGTTTTGTAGATCTCAGCCGCGAACCAGTCGGCCTTCCCATCAACCAGTGCAGTCGATTCAGCGAGATCGGCATACAGGACAACGGCATCGGCGAATTTGACGGCATCGTTGCCGAGCCCGAGATCGTCGGCTTCTGGTACGACAGTACCGTCCCGCGTCGACCAACGCGGATTGAAGATGTTCCTAACGTCCGTTTCGAGGTCCTCTTTCAATCCCATCGACGAGACCGTTCCTCGACTCAGCGAACGCCGTGGGCGGCGATTGCCTTGCGCAGCTCGGTGCATACGGGACCGAGCGCCGTCGTGAGGTCGCCGCCCTTCTTCAGGACGTAGGTCACCTGTGTAATGCCGAGCAGGTCCGAAGGAATCTTCACATCGGCATCGTGCTCGCGAATCAAGAAGACCCGCTGTCGGTCGAGCACGCCCATGAAGAGGCCAAGCTCGAAGATCACATTGTCACGAGGAGCCAGTTTCTCTGCCTCGCGGCTGATGACTGTGTCGTCTGGCGAAATGATGAAGCCGGCAAAATCCGCGCCGCCGGCGATCTGCGCGAGGGAATCA
>JACDDJ010000069.1:0-10641 GCA_013817065.1 Acidobacteriota bacterium | reverse complement strand
GAACACCCCGTCCTTCCAGATAATCGCGTCGAACTTGTCGTGCTTGAAACCGCCCTGCAGTTCGTTCGCGACTGAAAGTGCCTCGGTGGAGCTGCCGATGAAGAGCACTGGCTGCGGATTCGGCGGCTGAACGAACGCTGAACGTTGTCTCAGACGATGGGAGACAAGCTGTGCGAGAGCCTTGAACACGAGCGGATGCGCGTCACACGCGGCCCGGAAAGCCGGTTCGCGAACCTTCAGAGCGACGACGATCGATTTTGCCCGAACGGTTGCGGAGCGCGGAGCGGCGGCATCTAGAGCCGCCATCTCGCCGATGCACGTTCCCTCCGCCCGGGCGCCGACAAAGCGATCGTTAACCAGCACGTTCGCTTCGCCGGCGAGCAAGAAGAAGACGTCGTTGTCAGCGCCGTCCTGTCGAACGATGTCCGCGCCGGCCTCGAATTGAACGATCTCTCCTCCGTCGGCGAGCGCTTCGGCGAGCGACTTGTCGTATCGGACGATGTCCTGCTTCTGAAGTACCTCGAGAAGCAACCCGCGGCCGGGGCCGCCCTCAAAACGTTCTTTCATTGAAGTCCTCTTCTTCTACGAACGCGAAATCATCAGGCCGACGTGTCTTCGGTTTGTGTAGACGTTGATCCACAGGGGCAGTGGTCGCGCGGCGATTGCCAACACCGAGTGACACGACTAGGAACGTGAAGGCTCAACGCGTGAACCATCCTCGCAGCCACGAAGGCAGCGCGCGCTCAAAACGCGAGCCCGGTCCGATGTCTTCGCTCAACACGACTACACTCATCGATGGCAGAAGCGGCCTGAACACCGTTGCCGTTCCTGCGATTCTCTGTCGCCCAGCCAGCTTGACCACGAGGAGTACTAGGAAATTCACACCGACGTCCGGATTGTCGACGATCGATTGCATGGAATCGCAGTCAATGGAACTGGGCGCCGGATCAAACGTCGGATGCGAATGCCACTCCCCAAGATAATTGAAGCGAGTGAAGTCATTGCCCGTACGCGCAAAGAATGCGTCCAGTTGAGTAGCATGGCTGGACGGGTCGCGTACGAAATGGATCTGGGAACCTCCCGACCGCTGAACCGAAATATCGACGGCTCGGAACACATCGTCACGAACGTGCTCACCCATCAGCAGCCCGCCGATCTCCCGAGCCTTGGCTCGGCGGAGTTCCTGCCGTAGACGTTTGGTTACCTGAGTCGGCAAGAGTAGCTGCATTCTGGTGATCCGCTAACATCTGGACGATTCGCGCGAATTCAGCGGCCGTCTCCTCCGGATTCAATGGTGGCGCTGCATCAGAGCTCGTCGGTTGCCCAACGTCTATGGGATACGTGTCGAATGGCGCGTCAAAGATCCAGTGCTTTGCAAGGCCGACAAGGTAGACCGAGTTCGGGAAGGCTGACGGCGTCCGGGCGATGAGTGTGTCGATCGCCAGCCGCGCTGCATGTGCCGCGATCGCAGTGACGTCTGCGTCGTCGGCGATCAGAGCCGGTTCTTCGGTGCCGCCATAGTCGGTCACCGCTCGAGGGATCGGCTTGCCTTGATCAGTACACCAAGCCTCGATGGTCCGGCGCATGGACGCAGGATCAGGCTCATGCCCAGGACGGTGGCGAGCTATCAGTCCACCAAAGCCGCCGCCGAACACCTCCGCCCATACGAGGGCTGTCTTGGTAACCGCGACAGCGGCACACAGGTAATTGAAGGCGGTCGGGTTTGCGGTTGCATCGATGACGAGATCGCACTCAGCGAGACTCTCGATTAGAGTCTCGACGCTTCCGCTGGATTCCTGTCCGCCCAGTTGGTGCCGACGCTTCTCGCAAATCGCTCCAGGATGGACGAGCTGAATTCGGCGGGCAACGCTGTCGGCTTTATGAGTTCCGATCTCCCGCCAATCCAAGTCGTGACGCACGAGATTGTCGGGCAGCATGATGTCATCGTCGACCAGAAGAAATCTCTTCGCGCCAGAACGTGCCAACATCACGGCAATCTTGCTGCCCATGGTTCCGCATCCGACAACGCCGATTCGTCGCTCCGCTAAAACGGTATGATCGGTGTCGAGCCGTGTCGACGGAGGCGGAGGCATAATCACAACTGGCCGCCAGACCTGGCCATCCTCATCGCCGAGACCATAGACGTGTACGCTCGATCCCTGGAACAGCAAGACGTGTGACACGTTTGGAATCGCCAAGCCGCGCTCGGCGGCCACTGCGCGCAAGTCGGCGGGCGTCTTCACCGAGGGTAGCCGAACGTCCTCCGGCCACTTGAAGCCAGCGATCTCACGTTCCCATCCTTCCGTGCGGAATGGCTCTGGCATCTCCGGTTCGATCCACGTCTCACCGCTAGGCAGCAAGATGGAACTGATAGCGTTGACCCACGACTCTTCGTGCAAAGCACCAACAGCCTTGCCCGACACCACTACACCGTCGTCGAGCATCGAGAACAGTTCGACCGCGGCCCGCGTGATCACGAATCGCGAGAACCTGTTCCGGACGTCCTGCCCAAGGGTGGTCTTGTGACGAGATGGAACGGCGGCCTCCTCTCCGGCCGAGTTCTCGCCTTGCAAAAGTCGAAGGGCACTCACGAGCATGTCGGCGCCGGTGATCTCCGGATGCCAGTTGTCCGGACCATACTCAAGGCACAATTCGCCGCCTGGCCCGTATTGATGCGACGACCATCGGTCCGAGTCCCCGCGCGGCAGCACCACGGGCGGGGAGTACGGAAAGTGGTTCGGGTACCGCAAGGAGACAGGGTATGTGCGGTCGCCCGTCGAGATATCAATGTCCCAGATCAGACGTAACGAGCCGTCGACCCTGAGCCCACGCGGTGTCATCCAGGGAACCTGCGATGCGAGCCGTTCAATCGCCTCCCGCTCCTGTTTGCTGCGCGCGGCGTCGTGGAAGTACCAGATCATGCGAAACCATCCGGCTTCGCGGGACCTGTCGGTCGATTCGGGAAGCTGAAAGCGGAGGGTGCGGAGGTCGCGGGTTTCAGCGACCCGGCCGCCCCCATGGCACGAGCGGCCTTCGCGACGGCGTCGTTCTTGTCGGCCAGCTCTTTGACCGCGACGTCGTAGGTCAGCCCGGATCGCTTCCGCGATTTCCCAAACACGGTGCGCGCCGCATCATTGCCGCTGTCGTACGCAATGGACCCGACCGCTGTTTCCGTCCCCGAGCAGCGGGATTGCTCTCGTTCGGCGGCAACAACACCTCGGCTCGCCGAGGAGCGCACAAGCTCGCTCTTGATGCCAAGCCGGGTCACGTTCATCGGCCCGTACTCGAACCCGATTGCCAATCCGAGATCTGACGCGTCGGTGCCATTGGCTTTCAGCTTTGACAGCGCGAGCTCGAAGCTGCTGCGCATGCCTCCGGCGCACAGAGTCATGTTGCTGATTGTTTCGATCGCATCCGACGTCTGCGCCGTACCTTCCACCAACAGCCCATGAACACAGTCCCCGATGAACCGCACTTTGCGGCCGGCGAAGTCGGTGTGAAGCACAGCGTCCAGTTCACTGCGCAGAACGTGGAGCGCGCGCACGACATGCTTCGAGGCGGCGTCAGTGGTGATGTTCTTGGTGACGTAGGCGGTGAAGCCGTCGATATCGGAATAGACTGTAGCCGCATCCTGACGCCGCGAGTTCTTCACTGACAGTTCTTCGATGTCGAGCGTCCTGAAGGGCGGCGTATGGCCGCTGAAGCCGAATGCGCCGATCGGGCTATTCTTGAGATCCTCGCGCCATTCCTTCACGATATCGTCGGCCGTGACATCCAGAGCAGCCTCGTCTTGCGACGCCGCGATTTCTTCGGTTGTGAGCGCCGTTGCATCTTCGTTATCAACGCGCTTCAGACCGAGGGTCTCGCGGGCTTTGCTCGTCAGGTAGATCCCCGTCCTTTTCCCGCCTGACGCGCGCTTGGCAGCGTGATTCGCTGGCTCCCCCAGAAACAAGGGTTCCCGATGGCCTCGGCGGCCATTGTTCACGGCGAGGGCTTCACCGGTGTCGATCCCAACTCTGACTTTCGCGGCAGGATGGTCCGCGTCCTCGCCGGTCTGCGCGAGCACGTCGATGATCAATTGCGCTACGGCGACGGCCTTGTGAATGCGGTCGACCTCCGAGTCGTACGGCTTCGCGATCACGGAGTGCAGGCGCTGGTTGTGAAAGTCAACAAAGATGGCGTACACCCGCTGAAGGATCCGATGGACGGCTCGGTAATGCAGGTTCAGAAATCGGAGCGTCCGCCGGTGGCAAGTCTCGCCTTCCACCTCGGTGACGTGAAGCATGTCCGCCAGATTGAGAATGTCGGCATAGAGGTGGGCGCCGTGAAGGCGGTACGCGACATTTCGTGGGAGGTTCGTCAGGTCCGTCTCGCGCACGAACTTCTTGATCGCGATGTTGCCAATCGGAAGCTCTGCGATGTAGGCATCAATTCGCTTCGAGGCTCGGTCTTTGTCCCAGGTGCGTGTAGCCACGTCTTCTTCCTCCAGGTAGTTCACCCTGCTCGACTGTGCTTCTGGAGGTAGATCCTGCGGAAGCGCGCGGAACCGGCGCTCTGCGCTGCGCGTGCGCGGTTGACCGATCGTGCCGATGAGCGTACTCTTGAATGGGCCTAGTTTCTAGGACCAGTATAATTAGTATACCCATTTTGGGGCGGCTCATCAAGGGGGGCATCTTGGAGCCAGATCGCAGGACATTTCGTCGAGGGCCTGAGCAGCGCCTGGAGTTCATCGAGTTTCGACTGTATTGGGACGGCGCTGTAAATCGGAGCGACCTCACTGAGCGGTTTGGCGTCTCGGTACCCCAGGCCTCAAATGACCTGACGGCGTACCGGCAGCTAGCACCCGAGAACGTGGCCTATGACTTGAGCGGGAAGCGATACGTCCCTGCCACGACCTTCCGCCCGAAGTTCTTGAAGCCGAATCCGGACCGATACCTCGCCCAGTTGAAAGCCATGTCCGACGGAATCCTCGACGTCGCCGATACATGGCTCGCCAGCCAGCCTGACACCGGCGTCTTGCCGATCCCGAACCGACGCACCGACCCGCCAGTGTTGCGGGCTGTGCTGATGGCCATCCGAGCAAAGGGCGGCGTCCACGTGGAATACCAATCGACCAGCCCTGAGAATCCGGACCCGATATGGCGGTGGATCACTCCGCACGCGTTCGGGTTCGATGGACTGCGGTGGCACGTCCGTGCGTTCTGTCATCGTGACAATCGCTTTAAGGATTTCATCCTCGGCCGTTGTCTCGCCGTCGGCGAGCAAGGTCCCGCAGCCGCAGTGGCTGAACAGGATTGGCAATGGCAAACGTTCTTTGAAGTCGTGCTACAGCCGAACCCAGATCTAGCGGACGGTCAGCGCCGCGCGGTTGCTCTGGACTACAACATGATCGAGGGGAGGATCGCCGTCCCCGTACGCTTTGCCCTGTTGTACTACTTCAACAAGCGCCTGCGCCTGGATGTCGCCGAGCGGTTTGACAAGCCACGCGAGCGCCCAGTCGTCGTAGCCAACCAGGCGGAATTTGAAGCCGCGCTGCAAAAGGCGGACGTCCCGTTGTCCACGTCGGAGAGAGTCGCGCAGCAAGCTGACGACGGGGTGACGTCTTCTCGCCACGCGAGTCTGTGATAGTCGCGATGGGGATACTGGGCGAAGAAAGCGGCTGCCCTCAGTTCCGCGGCGTCCGAAGCTCGGACGCATGTCCTCCGCCGGCGGCCACCTCAAGCGATTGACCTACGACGAGCCAGCGTCCTCCAGCATGAGTTGTCGGTTCACGTTGGCCACGAAGTCGTAGAGTTCTCCAGAGCGCACGACGTTCGCTCCAAGCGCCAGCTTTCCGTGCGCAGCACGAATCACCGTTTTCATTGTCGCGTCGAAACCGATAACGATCCACCACTCCTGACCGTTGACCTCCGTGGACCAGGCTGTGTTCACGAACTTTCCCTTGTCAGTGCGAACCTCGGCGGTCATCAGACGCCAACGATCCGGATCGAAGTTCTGAAGTTGCTCGAGAGGAGCGCCACGTTCATAGCTGCGCTCCTGAACATGGTGAGCGTGGGTCTTCAACACTCGCATATCTCGCATCTTGAAGCGAACGCGCTCGAACAATTCTGGCGGGCCGGTCAACGCGTGGAAGCGAGCAACCGGAAACTTCGTCATCAGGCTCCCGCGATTCGCCGAGCTGCAGTATCCTTGGCTAGCCACTCGACGTAGTTGACATGGGTCGTGAGGAAGTGGCGCTCCTCATCTTCGTCATCGGGGTCGAAGACCGTGATCTTGTCAGAGGCGCTAGAAGGCACGACTTTAAGTGCGATGCGAACGCGTGGATCAAGCGCCGAGCCGAGGATGACCAAGTCGCCGGGCCGAGGCGCGCGACCAGGTCTCTGCACGGCTTCTGGGGCTTTCACAACATCGGCCAGAAAGTCTGCTAGGCGAAGATGATTCGCCACCCAGGCGCTGCCGTCAGCATCTCTTCGGGCTGTCCGACCGACTGCGTGGATGAGCGTATCGCGCGCCTCGAGATCATCAGCAAGCTGACTCGCGACGGCGGCAAACACCTGGATGGGATACCAGGGATCGTCCTCCTCCTCCAGGTCGATCGGGCTGCTTCGCTCAACTGCGGCCCTAACGTTGATCTGCGCCTCCCAAGCGAGCCAAGCTAGCAGCCCAATCGCCATGGAGAATTCCTGGAACGGCTCGCCATCACCCTCCTTGAGCGATCGCGCCGCTAACGATGAACCGCCCCAGGCGAGCGCCAATCCGCCCGCTTCGAAGAGCACCCACTCATCGTCGGGGTCCACGAGCTTCAAGTGCTTCGAGCGCCACTCGGTGCGTTGCTCCATGGTGCGAAGGGTGTGAACGACGCTAAGCACCGCTGCTAGCTGCACTACGGCTCGTCGCGCTCCCGCGGTACGAGCCGCATCAAGCTGCTTCGCCATCCGTCGAACAAGGCGGCCAACTTTGCCGCGGCACGTCTCAGCCAGGAGTTCATACGGAGGAGGTGGTGGAGGAGGTTCCTCGTCGCCCGTGTCGTCGTCGGTAACCGGTCGCACTTCCTCAACTGGCGGGCGTGCTGACGCCGGCCCAGAAAGACCTTCTCCAAGCCGATACATCAGCGCGTCCAGCAGAACAAGGATGTCGCCGCTGGCCAACCGTCTCTTCTTCCGGCCGGCTCGCCGTCCGACCGCGTCCACGGCGAGGGACTCCGGCCCTAGTTTAGGGGCGTCATCGCGGCCGGACTCGGCCTTTCGACGGATCGCAGGCTCGGAACTCACAACGTCGTCCGAGTCAAAGATGACCTTCTCCGTCAGCTTCAGCAGCGTGTCGAGCTGTGCAGGGTCCTCGTCGAGGGCGCCCAATGCGCGGCGTAGTTCACGCTGCCGATCGCCTCCAACGTTTCTGGCAACTTCGTCAGGCCGATGGACCAAGACCACCACCGGCTTCTTCCCCTGTCCGACCCCACGGAGCGTCTGGGCGACGTCCCGCACGGCCGCCGAGGCGTTGATCACTAACTGGTCGTCGACGCCCGTGACAGCTTGGCCGAGCAAGCTGCCGTCGGCAGCGACGGCAGCGAGCGTAATGTTTTGACCGATAGACCGCTCTAGCAGAAGTCCGTCGTCCGTCGGAACGGCCAATATCACAGTGCCAACACCGTCGGGCGTGTCCTGTTGCCGATCGGCCTGTCTTGCGACCACTCGCTCCCAATCCTTCGCTTCGACCATTGGTCCAGCAATCAAGACCTCGAGTCCGAGCGCCTTCGCCGCTCCGTCTCGCCGGTCGACAACAATGGCTTCGGCGTTCCTCCATTCGCCTCCGGACAGCAAGGCGGCCTTGGAAGGGTTGGCGCTTCCCGTTACAAGGAGCTCACCGTCGGACCCGACAAACCACAATACCTTTGCGTGCAGATAAGTCGTCCCAGACTCGCGACGATTGGGTACGGGCGAGAGGCCGGCGACGTTGACGAACTCCGCTCCACGAAACTTCCGGACAACCACGGGGTCGATCTCGACTGACTCGGGATCGATTCCCACAACAAGCCTCCGTGGCTTCACGTCATCAAGCAATTGCTGCAGAAAGGCGAGCTTCTTGTCGAAGAACGGACCACAGACGAAGGCCGTCGAGGGCCGTTTCGGGATCAGCGGCCGGATGCGGCCCCATAGATCCGCATCCTGACCTGTTGTCGTCATCAAGATCCGTTCGTTCGATTCCACGGCCACTGGGCCGTCGAGCCATGGGATGTTCCGCTTGACCGCACCGAACACCTGGCCGACGTCACTGAGCGCCGTTGGGGCGAATGTCTGGAGATAGTTCAAGGCCGCGCGAATCACCTCAGCTCCCTGACGCGCTCCCGCACCGCTGGTCCGAAACTCGTTGGTGATTTCGTCGTTCAGTCCAAAGCCTGCGAGCGTCATGTTGTGGCTGCCCACGAACAAGGCGCCCTTCGACTTGCCTAGTGCCACTATGAGTTTTGGGTGGAAAGCTCCGCGAAGATGAACCGGAACAAGCGTGTAGTCACGGCCCGCGCGACGAGGGCGCGTGTCTTCGCTCGCGAAGGCCTCCGCGCAGAGACCGGCGTCGACCATCAAGATGTTGTTGGTGCAGCCTCTGTCCAGCAGGCGGCGAAGAACGACCTCCTCATAAAACGGAAAATAGCAGCAGTAAGTGGCGATGACGGAGGCTTGGAACCCGGTCTCAGAGAGGGCTTCGAGCAAAGAGAACGCTGTTGCCTCACGAGGCAAGGCATGCCTCCAGCTCTTTCCGCCCGCTGCTCGTCAGAATCGGCCATTCATCTGCGTCGAGGTCGGTCAAATCGAGATCCCGCAGGATCTGAAAGGCTTTTCCAAGTCGAGGTACCGTCGCCGCGGGAGGAGGCACTTCGACAACGCGAAGCTCTTGCTCCAGCGGGCGGATCCTGAACGTGTCGCGGCGCTCCCCTCGCATTTTGCGCAGGGCCACGCTCAAATGACGCTGAATCCCCCAGTGGACAGCCAACCACCGCACCCATTGTTCAATAGTCATGTCGGCCCAGGTCGACTGCCACGCCTGCTTGAAGGAGAGCAGATGAACCTCCCTGGCATCGAAATGGTCCGGCTCGAAGTCGAACTCCGCGTAGGGATTCTCGTCAAGGCCTCGAGCTAGGAGTGTCAGCAGGACCTGAACACCCTCCTCCACAAGCACCGCGAAGGCTGTATCCTCCGTCCCCGCTTCGAGGATCTTCCAGCCACGTTGAATCTCGTGAGCGTCGTCCTTCCACGCGCTCATGGCTGGCAGGGTTGACCGGAGCTCCGAAACCACGTCCGCAACACGACGTTTCCGAAACCGGGCCGACGAGGGCAGAAGACCCACGCAAATGTCACCCGCCGCCGCGGAGCTCTCAAGTCTGCCGGACTGGTCGCGCTCGATCGCGCCAAGGATCGCAGCGAATAGGGCCTGCAACGCGAGAGAGAGCAACTCGTTCTGTTCATAGATCGCCCAACCGCGTTGCACCCGCAGCAAGGACGGGTGTACCTCCCATGGCGTCCCGTCGGGCAGTGCCCGGCTGTACGTCGATGCCCGGAACACGTTCTCCAAGTTGTAGCCCTCGAGCCGAGTGCAACGGCCGACAAGGTCGAGGGCCAATGCGAGGGATGCACGGCGATTTGTAGACTCGGCGGACTGGTACGCTTCAGACCTGACGAGGAACAGGTCAAGTAGCAGTGTCCGCTCAACCTTCCGCTTGCGCAGGCTGCACGGGCAAAACTCAACGAGCCCATCGAGATCGGACCAACGGATCTTCGATTTCTCCAGCAGACGGAAAAAATCATCCTCAGGTACTCCGGCACCAAACGCATCAGCGAGGGCGCCGCCGCGCACCTTGTCGTAGCCGGGGAGTGCGCCCTCCTTTTCGGACGTGTAGTCGAGCACCCGAAGATCGCGCAGTGGTCCGAAGTAGTACTGACCCAAGCCTCCAAGTCGGTTCTTGAAATAGCGATTGGGTCCCTCGAGACCTGCGTAGTCATCCAGATCGATTGCCTTCTCTTGCTCTGGAATTCTAAGGAGACTGAATCGACCAACCATCCCGGCGCCGTGGCGTCCGTCGTCATCGTCACCAGCAACTCGCGCGTGCCGAATGGCAATCAGGGCGAAGAGGCACTCTGCCCGCCGCAGGACGCGACGAAACTCGTCGATTGAGTGGTCGCGATAGCGTTGCTCAAACGAACGAATCAGCCATGGGTGGAAGCTGTAGTACCGCGCTCGGTCAGTGACGTTGGTGATGCCTGGCAGAAGTTGAGCGTACAGAGCGATGCACGGCGCCTGCACGCCGAGGTGGTCGAGTCCGCGAATCGGTTTGGCCGGTTCAACCCAGCCGACGTCCGTCGGTCCGCTCATTGAAATCGCACTCGAGACTCAATCCTTCTCGAATCCCTGGCTCGTGAACTTCAACGTCCGCCCGTTCTCCGTGACGGTTCGCACGACCTGCTCCGGAGCGCCGTCCGGCATCTGCGCTTCGATCTCGAGCGTCACCTTCACGTTCGCGCCGACCAAACCGGTCAGATGCGAGATCATCTCGTCAGCCACTCGGCTGGCATCACGCCCGACGCGCGTGGAGTCGAGAATGACAGTGCCATGGAATCGTTTGGGCTTGGCTGCCGTCGGAGCGACGAC
>JACDDJ010000573.1 GCA_013817065.1 Acidobacteriota bacterium | reverse complement strand
GCCCACACCCGAGGGGACGGCCGCCGAACCCGAGATCGTTCGAATCGACCTCAATGACCTCCAGGCCGGGAACATGTCGCTTAACATCCCGCTGCGGGACGGCGACACCATCAACGTCCCGAAGGCCCAGTCCGTGTTCGTCTCGGGCCACGTCAAGACGCCGGGCGCCTACCCGGTCGAGGAAGGCATGACCGTGCTGCAGGTGTTGTCGCTTGCGGGTGGTCTTACCGACCGTGGATCCGATAAGAGGATCACCATCACCAGGACGATCGACGGCAAGACGAAAGACCTCAAGGGCGTCAAGCTCACCTCGCTGGTCCAGCCCGGGGACACGATGGTCATTGGCCAGCGGTTGTTTTAGGAAACTGTCATGAAACTAGCAGAACGCTCTCCCGTTGCGTCCACCAGCCGAACCGAGTCGGTCGGGGAAGAAAAACACATCTGGGACTACGTCCGGGTCGTCTACAAACGACGCTGGATCGCGATCCCCGCGCTGCTCCTGGTGTTTGGCACCATGACGTTCAACTCGATGCGGGAGACCCCGATCTATCGCAGCCAGGCACAACTGCTGATCGAGAAGGACGCGCCCACCGTGGCGCGGCTGGACCAGATGTTCCAGTCGCAGGATGGCTGGTCCGGGGACAGCTTCTACCAGACGCAGTTCCGCATCCTTCAGAGCCGCACCCTTGCCAAGCGCACGATCGACTCGATGAACCTCTGGGACGCTCCGCGTCTTGGCAACGGCCCCGAGCCGAAGAGCCGCATCAGCCCCACTGGTCTGGTGTGGGGCATGGTGGATGGCGCGGTCTCGCTCGCCAAGGCGCCCTTCCGAAAGGATGGACCCGCGCCGTCGACCGAGACGGTCAAGCCGGAGCAGGTCGAAGCCGGTGAGAGCGCGGCGCAGTCCGCGCGCATCTCGCAGTTCCTCGGCGGACTGAGTATCGTGCCGGATCCCAAGTCGAAGCTCGTCGAGGTCCGCTACACGTCGACCGATCCGCAGTTCGCCGTAGCGGCCGCCAACGCAGTGGTGGCGTCGTATATCAAAGACAGCCTGGACTTCAAGGTGAACACCTCGAAAGAGGCCGGCGACTTCCTGTCGGAACGGCTGGCCGAACAGCGCAAAGCGCTGGATGCAAGCGAGGCGGCGCTGCAGAAATTCAAGGAGCAGAACGGCACCGTGTCGATCGCGGATGGCACATCGAGCATCGCGGTGCAGCGCCTCACCGATCTGAACGGCGCACTGATCAAGGCGCGCACCGAGCGCATCAACAAAGAAGCGCTCTACAACCAGCTCACCTCGATGCAGGCGGCGGGCACGATCGAAACGTTCCCGGCCGTGCTCGCCAATGACTACATCCAGGGACTGAAGACGAACCTCGGGCAGGTGCAGCGCGAACAGGCGCAGCTTTCCGAGCGTTACGGCCAGAACCACCCCGAGATGACGAAGGTCAATTCGGCGGTGGAGGCGGCCAACGCCAAGCTCAAGGTCGAGATCGGTAAGGTCGTCCAGGGTGTCAACAGCGAGTATCGCGCCGCGATGGCCCAGGAGCAGAGCCTCCAGTCCGCTCTCAACTCGCAGCGCGGTGAGGCCATCGGCCAGAACAGGACCGACATCGCCTACCAGGTGCTGAAGCGTGAAGCCGACAGCAACCGCGAGGTTTACGAGAGCCTGCTGAACCAGACCAAGGAGACCGGCATCACAGGCGAGCGGCGGGCGACGAACGTTCGCGTGATCGATCCCGCGGAGCTGCCGCGCGGCCCGATCTCACCGAACCTCCGCGCCGATATGACCTTCGCGCTGGTTGCGGGGCTGGTGCTGGCGATCGGACTCGCGTTCGGCTTCGAGTATCTCGATAACCGTATCAAGTCGCCGCAGGAACTGAAGGCGCATCTCGGCATCCCGTTCCTCGGGATGGTCCCGGTGGTCACGCTCGACAAGGATCCGAACCCGCTGATGGACAAGGCGGCGCTGCCGCAGAACTTCTCCGAGGCGTTCAAGTCGATTCGCACGAACGTCCTTTTCTCGTCAGCAGAGGAAGGGACGCGTTCCATCGTCGTGACGAGCGCGGGCCCCGGCGAGGGCAAGAGCGTCGTCGCCAGCAATCTCGCCATGGCGCTCGCGCAGGCGGGCCAGCGAGTGCTGCTGATCGACGCCGACATGCGCCGCCCGCGCGTTCACGAGATCTTCGGTGGCGATCAGGAGCCGGGGCTGTCGAACGTCCTGTCCGGGAACGCCAAGGCGAGCGAAGGCATCCGCAAGTCCACCACCGCCGGGCTCTGGCTGATGCCCGCGGGCCACATCCCGCCCAACCCGGCGGAGCTGCTGGGATCGCGCCGTTATACGGACTTCATCAAGTCGCTCAGTCTGCACTTCGACTGGGTGGTACTCGACACGCCGCCCGTGATGGTGGTGGCTGACAGTTCGATTGTCGCGAACCAGTCGTCCGGCGTGGTGTTCGTGGTGCGCGCCGACCACACCAGCCGTCACGCGGTGAAGGCGGCGGTGGAGCAGCTCGAGGCCGCCAACGCGCATCTGATTGGCTCGGTGTTGAACCGTGTCGACCTGGTCCGCAACCCGTATTACTACTCGGCGTATTACCGCAAGGACTACGCGAAGTACTACGTCGCTGCGGGCAGCGGCCGGTAGCGCCGGCTCGAGGCCCTGGGCGTGGATGTTCCCCGCCTGACCTCCCGCACCCCATGAATCCCTCCACCACTGCGGCGCGGCCGGTGCTGCACATCGTGCCGGCGCTCTTCGACTCGCGCGACGGCATTGTCGGCGGCGCGGAGCGGTATGTGCTCGAGCTGGCGCGCCAGATGGCGGAGGTGGTGCCGACGCGACTCGTGACCTTCGGTCCCTGCGCCCGTGAGGAGCGTATCGGCCCACTTCAGCTCCGAGTCATTCCCGATCCCTGGTACGTGCGCGGGCAGCGCTCCAATCCGGTTTCGTTGGCGCTCGTGGGCGAGGTGCGCCGAGCCAGCATCGTGCACTGCCATCAGCAGCACGTCGTGGCCAGCAGCCTTGCGGCCGTCACCGCGCGGCTCTCGCTGCGTCGGGTGTTCTGCACGGATCTTGGCGGCGGCGGCTGGGACGTCTCGGCCTACGTATCGACGGACGGCTGGTACCACGGCCACCTCCACATCAGCGCGTACAGCAGGAAGGTCGCGGGACATGACCGTGTCTCGCGTGCCCGCGTGATCCTCGGTGGCGTTGATGCCTCTCGTTTTTCACCGGATCGCGGAACGCTTCGCGACGGCACCGTGCTTTTTGTCGGACGTCTCCTGCCGCACAAGGGGATCAACGACCTGATCGACGCGCTCGACGATGACACTTCAGCCGAGATCATCGGGCCCGTTCACGACGCGCGCTATCTCGAGGAACTTCACAATCGGGCACGCGGCAGGAAGGTCCAGTTCAGAACGGACTGTGACGATGTCGCGCTGGTGAACGCTTACAGGCGTGCGGAGTGTGTCGTATTGCCCAGCGTTTATGAAGACATGTACGGCGGCAAGACGCTCGTTCCGGAGCTCCTTGGTCAAACGCTGCTCGAGGGTATGGCCTGCGGTGCTCCTG
>JACDDJ010000572.1 GCA_013817065.1 Acidobacteriota bacterium | reverse complement strand
CGGAACCGCGTCTGCGTGTCATCAGCCGGCAATTCGAGGAAGTTGTCAGGCGACTCGGTGTGGTCTTCCAGCGAGGACCGGCCGGAATCGAGCGCGGCTTGGAGAGCTTGAGCGAAGGGCAGCAGTCGCTCTTCTACTTCGCGCTCGCCGCTGCCGTCTTTGACCTGGAACGGGAGGCAGTCAGCACGGGGGTAGATGGATTCAACGCGGACGCGATCGCTGTTCCTGCACTGACAGTGTTCGCGATCGAGGAGCCCGAGAATCACCTCTCACCGTTCTATCTCGCTCGAATTGTGAACCAGGTGCGGTCTCTCGTGGCGGAGGGCGCTGGTCAAGCGGTGATCACCAGCCACTCACCGGCGGTGCTCAGCAGAGTTGAGCCCCCCGAGGTGCGGTACTGTCGCTGCGACCCGACAACTCATCGCACGTCCGTGCGAGCGATTTCCCTTCCTGAAGACGACGAGGACGCGGCCAAGTTCGTCCGAGGTGCGATGTTGGCGTATCCGGAGCTCTACTTCGCTCGGTTTGTCGTACTCGTCGAGGGCGATTCGGAGCGCGTCGTTCTTCCGCGACTCGCGCAATCCATCGACTTGCTCATCGATCCAGCGTTCGTGGCCATTGTCCCCCTCGGCGGTCGGCATGTGCAGCACTTCTGGCGACTGCTCAGCGGTATCGAGATTCCGTATGCAACGTTGTTGGATCTGGATCTCGGTCGCGATGGAGGTGGGTTCGGGCGCGTGAAGACCGCGATTGAGAAGTTGCTTGAGATCGGCGTCGACGAGAAAGACCTGCTAGGTCTGTCGGACGGGAAGCTCTTGTCCAGAGTGCGTCTGGCCAAGATGCACACCTGGAAGGAGGTTGAGCACCTCGAGGGGTGGGTCGATAGTTTGGAGAAGCACGCGGTCTTCTTCTCGTCTCCTCTCGACGTCGACCTCGCCATGATCGCGGCGTTTCCAGACGCCTACGCGAAGATAGTCCCCCAGGGTGGCGGGCCAAAGATGACCATCGAAAAGGCGGCAGAGGCAATTCTGGGAGAGGGAGGGCTGAGCTACTACGACGGACTACGGAAGCCGTTGCGAGATTTGTTGCCAGGATATCGATACCACTTTTTGACGCATAGCAAACCAGCGACCCACCTCCGCGTCCTGGTGGGCATAGACGACGCGACGCTGAAAGCGAAGATGCCGAGCACTCTCCGAGCCGTGCTGAAGCACGTCAAGAAGCACCTTCGACGAGACTGACGTGTCGCTGCCTCGTCGACGAATCAGCGCGGACGACTGGATCCCGGTAGGTGTCGCGGCGCTTGAGGCTAACGCGCTCACGGTAGTCAGATCAGGCGACAACCGATCTGTGATAGCCGGGCCTGGCGCTGGCAAGACGGAACTGCTCGCTCAGCGAGCCGCGTACCTCCTGCAGACGGGGGTGTCACCACGCCCAAGGCGGATCCTTGCAATCAGCTTCAAGCGCGATGCTGCCAGTAATCTGGCGACTCGCGTGCGGCAACGCTGTCACCCCGAGGTTGGCCGACGGTTTGACTCGATGACGTTCGACGCGTTTGCAAAGAGCCTTGTCGACCGGTTCGGCCAGGCTCTGCCAGACGCATGGCGGCCGACTCCGAACTATCGCATCGATTTTCCGAGAACGAACACCTACCGCGACTTCCTTAGCAGCCTCGGTAACCCGCTCGCCGCAGTTGGCACACGCGCTGAACTCGAAGCCATTGGGTCCCGAGAGTTCGAGCGCGAACTGCTTTTCGGCTCACCGCTGCCTCGGGAATGGCCGGCGCGTCCCAATGTCGGCCAATGGGCTACACGCAAATTCTGGGAGGCATCGCTCATGGCGAGGGGCGGTAGCGCTCTGTCGTTTCCGATGATCAGCCGCTTGGCCGAACTGATCGTCAGAATCAACCCGTATCTCCGTCAGGCCCTAGCCCTCACGTATTCACACGTCTTCCTCGACGAGTTTCAAGACACGACCCACATTCAGTACCAGCTCACGCGAACGATCTTTTGTCGCTCATCAACGGTTCTGACCGCAGTTGGCGACAACAAGCAGCAGATCATGCGCTGGGCAATGGCAATGGCGGATCCGTTCGCGGCTTTCGAACGCGACTTCAATGCCACACGGACCACCTTGCTGAACAACTACCGATCGTCGCCGGAGCTCGTTCGCATTCAGCACGTCCTTGCGCAGGCGATCGACGCGGGCTCACTCCAAGCCGTGTCGATGACTCCAGGAGACATCGCGGGGGAGAGCTGTGAGGTGTGGGACTTTAGAAGCCAGGAACTTGAGGCGACCGGTGTCGCCAGTTTCATAGCTGCCGAAATCGCTGCACACGGTCTACGTCCACGAGACTTTGTCCTGCTCGTTCGACAGAGGGCCGGCGACTATATGCGGCTCCTGGAGCCTGCCCTTGCCGCTGAAGGCATCGTGCTGCGGAATGAGGCGGCTGAGATCGGGCCAGTCCGATTGCAGGAACTTCTCGCCGAGGAACTCTCCGATCTCATCGTTCGCGTTCTTCGGCTCGCGACGGCTGAACGCGCAGGACGTGCCTGGACGGAGTGTCTTGAGATACTCGCCGATCTTCGGGGCATAGCGACAGAGAGAGGTGAGTATGCCCATTTGGGCCGAGAGCTTGAGCGGTTCACCGCGGCTCTGAAACGTCAGTTCCCCGAACCACCTCCCGATGCTCCGACGGTCACGGTGCTCGTCGGCATGATTCTCGACTTCATCAATCGCTCCGACATCGCAGCCGCGTACCCTGCGTATCGGCAGGGCGACTGGATGCTGAAGGTTATCGAAGCAGTCACGGCACATCTGGAGAACAGCTGCGAAGGCCAGGACGATTGGTCGTCCGCGCTCGATGCGTACGAGGGGACACACTCGCTGCCGCTCATGACCATTCACAAGAGCAAAGGCCTTGAGTACCACACGGTAGTGTTCCTCGGTCTTGATGACGGAGCATGGTGGAGTTTCGCTCGAGATCAGGCGGAGGCAACGGCGGGCTTTTTTGTGGCGTTCACACGAGCGAAACAGCGCGTGCTATTTACGTACTGTCCAGCCCGCGGGAACCGCAGGCAGATTGCTCCGCTGTACGAGTTGCTCGAGCGAGCGGGTGTCCAGACAGTGACAAAGTGACGGCCGGCGATGTGCCCATCCACGTTGACCGCCCCCCGGCATTCAGCGGCGACGCGCGCCGGCCAGTAGCCCTTCGCTAGTCACCTGGCCGTCCGTCGTTGAACATCAACGAGCGCTCCCCCTGAATGAGCCCGTAGTGATTAAAGTCACGTATCGCGGGACGACGATTAGAGCGTTACGCGCCGCGCGCGATGTCGGCGGCCACCTCGCCGGCCGCGACGATCGCATCAACGATGTCCTGAAGCGCCGTCTCAAGCGGCTCAATCTCGTCTTCAAGCGTGCCGAAGCCGTCAAAGAGTTCGAGTTTATCCGTTAGGTTAGGGCTGACAGCCCCGCGGTCTCCATGCGCCAGCGCGGGAACGAGCCGAGCCTGTCGAACGGCGCGATGTGAGGGTTGGTCGCGGACTCGTCCGGTCGGCCTTGTTCCCAGCGACGAAG
>JACDDJ010000068.1 GCA_013817065.1 Acidobacteriota bacterium | reverse complement strand
TCCTTGATCATGGGATCGATGCCGCCGGGCAGCTTCGCCGGTGGGTCGTAGGAGCGGCTCTCGCCGGACACCCACCTGGCATCGTCAGAGAATCCGGGCGTCTCTCCAGAGCGCTTCAGCCATTCGCCGACCCCGGTTTCGATGTTACGCCACAGCCGCACGTCTGACGTGGAGCGGATGTCGAGTGCAAGCGTGGTCCCTCGGAAGGCGTTCTCTCGGATCAGGTATCCACGGCTCCTGGTATCCCGATTTTTCGGATAGGCCCAGTTGGGATCCTGCGTGGGGTTCTGCCAGAGCCGGATCGCAACGTCATCACCGTCGAAGCTGTTGCCGGCGATGACGTTATCCTGCCCGTGCTCGATGGCGATCGCTTCGGCGTTGCGAGCGAAGGTGTTGCCAATCCACTGCGAGCCATAGCTGTAGCCGCCCCAGACACCGTGCCAGTTGTCCTCGACACGGTTCTGAACGAAGCGGTTCCGGCTGAACGTCGCCTCGATGCCGTTAGTTGGCGCGTGACTGAAATCGTTCATGTAGAACAGATTGTCGTTCGCGCCTCCCTTCCCGGTATCCATCGTGGACTGCCCCGCCCAGAGAAACAGCCCGTCGCCGCCGTGGGTAATCGAGTTGTAAGCGACGGTGTTGTTGGACGATTGTTCGTACATCAGCAGGCCCGCGGAGTCCTGACCGCGGTTGTAGAAGCCGTGGCTGTAGCCGCGCACGCACCAGTCGATCCGGTTGTGCATGATGGTGCTGTCGCTGACGCGATACAGCCCTACGCCGATGGACGAGAGGAACTGAAACGTGTTGTTCCAGATCTTCACGCCCTTCGACGCGGTCACCATCAAGCCGTTCTGTCCCTGCACGATGGTGTTCTGATCGATCTCGGCCCGGTCACAGTTGGCCAGGTAGATCCCGGCGCCAAAGCGCAGCCACTCGTCCTTGTCGTTCTGGTGATACGACATCCAGTCGAGCAGGCTCTCCTTCTCGATGCCGCTGTAAAGTCGCCCCTTCCAGTTGTGGGAGAGATCGTTCTTCGTGACATGGAGGTCGGGCGAGTTGCGCGCCAGGATGCCGACTTTGTAGCCGCGGATCGTGGCGCCGCGAATCGTCACCTTGCTGGCGCCGTCGACGAGGATCGCAACACCGGCGAACGCATCGGGATCAGCGGAATCGGGCGAGCCGTCCAGCGTTACGCCGGTGAAGTCGACGGTGATGTTCTCACCGCGGATGATAATGGCGGGAGTCTTCATATCCGCGGATGCCGGAAGTTGAAAGGTGCCCGGTTTGATGGTGACCGATCGCTCGATCACCATGCCTGGAGCGAGAGGAAGGCCTTGACGGGCCGCCACAACTCCACCGGCCAGCAGCCAAACCGCTACGAGGATGCCTGCGGCACACCACGACGACTCGACGACGCGACGACTCGATATTTTCACAGGCTCAAGTTGTGTGCGTTGTGTCGTTGTGCCGTCGTGAACGCCGAAGGCGTCAACCGGGTTGGCGTCCTTACAGTCCGTACTTCTCAGGCTCCCACTTAAGACCCAGCTCGCTGGGCGGGGCCATATAACCGATCAGCGCCGACGCGGCGACGACCGCGGGGCTTGCCAGGTAGCCTTCGCCACCGAGGCCCATGCGGTTTTGCCAGTTGCGATTGAACGACGTGATCGCGCGCTGCCCTGGGGATAGCGCGTCCTGGCCCTGCCCGAAGCAGGGGCCGCACCATGACTGGCGGATCAGCCCGCCGACAGAACGGAACACTTCTGCGATCGACTCGCCGCCGAGCCGCGGATCTCCCGCTTCGATCTGCCGTCCCACGCCACCCGATCCCGGGAAGATCGCCAACTCACGCTCGACCTTCTTCACGCCCTGCTCGCGCGCGGCCCTGAGCACGAGCGCTGCCTGCAGCAGATCGTCGTACGAGCCGTTGGTGCAGGAACCGATCATCGCCTTGTCGAAAGTGATCCGCTCGCGCGCGACTTCGTCGGCCGCGTAGGCATTGCCGGGGCTGAACGGCTTGGCAATCATCGGCCGGACGTCTGCGAGCTCGAACGCTTCATCGATCGAGTAGGCAGCATCGGCCCCCGGCGCGAATGGCGGGTATGGCAGCTCGGTGATCCCCTTCTGGCGATACCACTCATACGTGATGTCGTCCGGCGCGAAGATCCCGTTGAGGGCCTCGGCCTCCGCCATCATGTTCGCGATGGTGTTGCGATAGGCGATCGGCAGCTGCTTGTCCGCATCCACCAGTTCCACCGACATCCCCTGCGACTGCTTGGCACCCCAACGACGCAGTAGTTCGAGGACGATGTCTTTGCCGCCGACCCAGGGCTGGAGCGTGCCGCGGAACGTCACGCGACGCTGCTGTGCGAGCGTAAAGTAGATGTAACCCGTCGACCATCCGAACCCCAGAGTCGTCGAGCCCACGCCGATGCCGACGGCGCCGTATGCACCGTAGGCGCGGCTGTGCGAGTCGGCGCCGGGGATGAACTGCCCCGGCATGACGAGCCCCTGTTCGGGAAAATAGAAGTGGAAGATCCCGTCGCCTGGCGTCGCGTAGTACGGCTTCTCGATGCCGTGGATCCGGGCGAACTCGCGGCCGATGCTCGTCTGCTTGTCGTCGGCGTCGACACCGGTGAACACGAAGTGATCGTTCGCGATCGCCGCCTGCCGTGGCTGGATCGTGTTTCCCCCGGTGATCTGGTTGAAGGTGTGGATCGAGAAGGGTGCGGTCCCGTCAGACGCCGGCAGCAGATCGGCGTAGACGCGCAGCGTGGCGCCCGGCTTCAGATCGGACGGCTTCATATTTCTGTCGACGCGGTGCGCCCAGATGATCTGCTCAGTGGAGGTCATCGTCCGCGCGTCGGCCGGATCGGCCCAGTCGATGGCCGGCCGGGTCACGACCGACTGTTTGAACTCGTTGCGCCCAACCGTGAAGATCCCGCCGCTCCTGCGGATCTCTTCTTCCTTGTCCGACAGCGGGACCGGCTCGTAGTCCTTCCCCTGTGTTTCGTTGCGCAGTGTGCGCGTCACCGGGTCGAAGCTGAACTCGTCGCCGTCCTGCGCGTCGGCGACCGCCTCGTGGCTCTGAACGACATGGAGGCCGAGATTGAAGCTGTTGCGCCGGAAGATGTCGCCCATGTTGTTGCCGGCGATCACCACCATCTCGAGGCCGACCTCTTCCGCGACGCCCTTGAGACCGGCCGGGCTCATCTCTCTGGACGAGCCGATCGCGAAACGGTCACCCGCGATGACGAAGTTCTCGCCGCGATGAACCCTCGCGCGAAAATCAGGCATCAAATATCGGAAGGAGCCGGTTTTCCACTTCTCGTCGAGCGTCTCGAGACTCTCCGAGACGCAGTCGGCCGCCGGCGTGATCTGATCCGTATCGATCGCGTCGAGCTTTTTGGCGAACTTCGTCCCCGGCAGGCTCATCCGATCCCAGAAGATCAGCGCTTTGCCGCGAATTACGGTGGAGCTCGAACCGGCAACGGCGGGTTCCGAAAGTGTCTCGGGGGTCACGCCCGCTTTCAACCGGGCGGGTTCGATCGTATGCATCCCTGTAATGCTAGCTGATGTAACTGTGCGGAGGTCCTTGCATTGTCCAAAGCCGTGAGAACGGTCTTGATCGCTTTATTACTGGTGACCGCGGGCTGCGACAGGGTCGGAGTCCCCCGCCTGCTCGACCGGGCGACGCCGCACGAGACCTACGCGCAGGGACTTCAGCAGGCCGGCCTTGACGATACCGCGCTTGCCCGTGACTGGCTGTCGGCCGCCGAGCAGGCGCTGGCCTCGCCGAAGGCGGCAACGCTGCCACTGACCAACGAGGTCACACACTCTCCGGCGGTCCCGCAAGCCTATGGCTACCGCCTCACGCTGCAGCGTGGACGAGTTCTCAATGTCAGTCTCACGGTTGGCTCGTCAGAGCCATCGCTTATTTTCATCGACCTGTTCGCACCCGGCGAACCAGGGAAGCCGCTTCGCCACATCGCAAGCGCGGAACGCGCCACCACTACCCTCCAGCACGAGGTGGACGAGGACGCCGCCTACATTCTTCGAATCCAGCCGGAACTGTTGCGAGGTGGAAAGCTGACGATCGGACAGAAGACCACGGCGGCACTGACCTTCCCGGTTGCCGGACGGACGTCCGCGGCGGTCCAGAGCTTCTTTCTCGATCCGCGTGACAACAATCGGCGCGATCACCACGGCATCGACATTTTTGCGCCGCGGAACACACCCGTCCTGGCCGCCGCCGACGGCTTCGTCTCACACGTCGGCACCAGCAACCTCGGTGGCAACGTCGTCTGGGTATGGGACCCGCGCCGGGGCCAGTCGCACTACTACGCCCACCTGGAGCGGCAGGCGGTTCAACCTGGCCAACGGGTCGCGGCCGGAGACGTCGTCGGCTACGTCGGGAACACGGGCAACGCGCGGACTACGCCTCCGCACCTGCATTTCGGCATCTACCGGCGGGGTGAGGGGCCGATCGATCCGCTGCCGTTCGTGAACGGCGCGCGAGGGCCGGCCGTCAGTTCGACGAATTGACCGCCGGCTGAAACCCGGGGCATGCCAGCACGGGTTGCGTCGGGTATCGAGGAAAGCGCGGGTCGCGGGTCGACAGGCGGCACAAGTAGAACCGGGACCCTCGGTCGTTGGTGATGAGCCGGACGTTCTCACAGCGGGGGCAGAGTCCTTCCCACGCCCCGGGTTGCCCGGGCTGGCGAGAATCGTTCATCATGGACGCTATGTTTACCTCGGAAGCAGTGACGCGCGGCATTCGGATTCGCGTCGAGTCGCAGTTCGACCCGGACCGTTCAGAGCCGTCGAAGAGCCAGTGGTTCTTCCTCTATAACGTCACGATTTCCAACGAGGGCACCGAGACCGTGAAGTTGCAGACGCGTCACTGGATCATCACCGATGGCACCGGGAAAGTCGAAGAAATCCGCGGCCCCGGTGTCGTCGGAAAGCACCCGAAGCTCAAACCCGGCGAGTCGTTCGAGTACACATCCGGTTGCCCGCTGCCGACGTCATTCGGTGTAATGGAAGGCACCTACCAGATGGAAACCGAGGACGGCGAGCACTTCGACGCGAAGATCGCGCCCTTCACCCTCAGCGAGCCCTACACCGTCCACTAGCACCTCGCACCTCGCACGTCGCACATTGCACGTCGCACATTGCACGTCTTCAAGCGAAGGCTCTCTCGAGCCGAAGCGCGCCCTCAAGCCTCCGCAGATAATCTCTGCGCGGGATCTCGACCGCGCCGAACTGTTCGAGATGCTCGGTCGTCCACTGTGTGTCGAGCAGCGTGAAGCCGCGTTCCCGCAGGCGTTCGACCAGCGCGACCAGCGCCACCTTGGAGGCATCGGTCACGTGATGGAACATCGACTCGCCGAAAAATGCCCCGCCGAGGGCGACGCCATACAGCCCGCCGGCGAGCTTGCCGTCACGCCACGCTTCAACTGAGTGCGCGTAGCCGGCCTGGTGCAGCGCGCAGTAGCTGTCAAAGATCTCCTGGTCGATCCATGTACCCGCATCTTCGTCGTCGCGCTCGGCTTCGGCGCAGGCGCGCATCACCCCCGCGAAATCCCGGTTGACCTCGATACGGAAGCTGCCGCGCCGGACGACGCGCGCGAGGCGGCAGGAGACGTGAAAGGTGTCGAGAGGGATGATGCCGCGGGGATCCGGTGAGAACCACCGGATGTCACCATCCCCGACGGCCATCGGGAACCATCCACTGGAGTACGCCGACACCAGCAGATCGACCGGCAGCATCGTTATCTGAGAACGAGCACGGCGCAGCGTCCCTTGTCGAGCAGTGCGTGCGCATGCGCGATGTCGTCGTTACCCGGCCGGGCCTGGACGATCGCAAGATCGACGTTGTGCTCGGTGGTGTAGCGCACCAGTTCGTCAGCAGCAGGGCCCATGCGAAGGGCGAACTGCACGTTGAGGCGTTCCTGGTCCTCGTGCGGGATGAGCCGAGCGAGACGATCGCGTGCCTCCGTCTCCATGGCCTCGTGGATCTCCGGCAGACGCTCGGGGCTGACCTCCGCCGTCCACCCCGCCGACAGGGGGTCCTCGATGGTGTAGATCACGTGCAGGCTCGCACCGAACGATTCAGCCATTCGCCGCGCAAAGAGCACCGAGCGGTCGAAGGCTTCATCGGGCCCGCCGTGCAACAGGATCACTCGCATGCCGCTTTCCGTCATCCAACCTCCTGAGCTGTCAGCCAGTCTATCTGCAAGCGGCGTGCTGAATCACCGGTCTCCCCAATTTAGAAGGCCGTATGAATGTTTCGCGCTGGAGGCGGGGACGTTCACGCGCTGACGCTGCTGGTCGTGCTTGTGGCGGCGGCGTGACGGTATCCGCATATGATTGACGGATGCCACAGCTCACGGTCGAAGGATTTGGAACGGTCGAAGTCGAAAACGGCAAGCGCCTGGTGCTCGCGATCGAGCAGGACGCGAAGGTCGATATTCTCCACGCCTGCGGTGGAAATGCGCGCTGTACCACCTGCCGCGTTGAATTCATCGAGGGCGAGCCGGCGCAGATGACGGCGGCCGAACAGCGTGTACTCGCGGCGAAGGGGGCCACCGGCGTGCGACTGTCCTGCCAGATCCTCTGCGATCACGACATGACCGTCCGCGCTAGCAGCCGTCTCGAAGGCAGTGGCCGCGCCGATGCCGGCGGCCCGCCCGCGCCTGAGATCACCCCGACGCCAGACTGGATACCAAAGGCCTGAGGTTCTTGGCGTCCACTCCGGAGTCAACTACCAACTACCAACGCCCAACTCCCAAGGAACTTCCAACCACCAACTCCCAACCGACGCCAACGGCGCAAGAGTCCCAAGCCGAAGGCCGATAAAGCTGCCGGCCGGGCGATCCCTCTTGGAGTTGGTAGTTCGTTTTGGAAGTTGGGAGTTGGAGATTGGAAGTTGACTCTATCCCCTCTGATATCGCTGTCGGATGGTCGGGATAAGGTATTCACTGAAGGCGCGCTGGAAGTCGTAGCGTGGGGCGAAGCCCCAGTCGATCCGCGCGGCGCTGTCGTCGACGTCGGCGGGCCAGGAGTCGACGATCCCCTGTCGCTTCTCGTCGGTCTTCCAGGTCAGTTGCGCGTCGGGGAACGCATTCAACACGACGTCCCGAACCTCCTCGGCTGAGGGATTGAAGGCGGACACGTTATAAGCTGTCCGCGAGAGATTCGCTTTCGACGCGGCGGCGAGTTTGAGCAGGGCGTCCACCCCATCCGGCATCGCCATGAAGGGGATGCGTGTATCAGGCCTGACGAAGCAGGCGTACGGCTCCCCTTTCGCTGCGGCGTGAATCATCTCGGGGGCATAATCCGACGTTCCGCCCGACGGAACGGTGAGCCCCGAGATCAGCCCGGGAAAGCGCACGCAGCGGAAGTCCACCTTCCCTGCCGCCGGCTCCGCCGCGAGCTGCTTGTAGAAGCGCGCGTAGTACATCCCCAGCTGCTCGCAATACAACTTGTTGCAGCCGTACATCGTTCGCGGGTGCATCCACTCGTCTTCCGTCACGCGTCCGGCCCGCGCCTTCGTGGCGAGGTCGGGAATACCGTAGGCGGCAATCGAGGACGGGTAGATGAAGACGACAGGACGGCCGTGCGACTCGGCTTCGTGCTGTGCGAACTCGAGCAGGTTCAACGTGCCTTCGACGTTCACCTGGTGCGCCATCATCGGCGTGAACTCTGAGCGCGTCGAGAGGAGCGCGGCGAGATGGATCACCAGTTCGACCTGGTATTCAGCGAGGATCCGGTCGAGGACGGCGCGGTCCAGGATCGAGCCGGTAATCTCGCGGTCGACCTTCCGCCCGATTGCGGCATCCAGCGGACTGACGTCCAGCGTGACGATCGCACGCTGTTGTTGGAGCGCGAGCTGGTCGATCAGCCCGTGGCCGATCTCGCCGCCCGCGCCAGTGATGAGAACGACCGGTTTGCGCACGGCTGATTATACGTTTCGAGTTTCGGATGCGACCCTCACGCGAGCAGCGCCGGCAGGATCTTCGCTACCGATGCCAGGATCGACAGCAGCGTCAGCACCAGGCAGATCAGCGCACCCACCATGTGGTTCACGCGCTCCGGTTTCAGCGGATCGAGCCACATGCTGGCGAGATATCCTCCGGCGAAGCCGCCAAGGTGCGCCGCATTGTCGACGCCCGGAACGAGAAGCCCGAAGATGATCATCGCGACGGCATAACCACGCGCTTCCGCGTAGACCATGCTGCTGCCGCTGCGGCTGCCGTAGTGCATCAATGCCCCGAGGAGCGCAAAAATGGGCGCCGAGGCACCGACCGTCTGGCCCGCGCCGAAGCGTGGAATAGACAGGTACATCCCCAGGAAGGAGCTGAGGGCAAACCCGCCGATCGAGCCCATGGTGTAGATAATGACCATGCGCGAACCGCCGAACATGTCGGCAACCGCGGGGCCGAGGTTCCGTACCCACATCATGTTCAACCCGATGTGGATGATCCCCGCGTGCAGCCAGCCGGCGCTGAGAACCGTCCACCACATCCCAAGGAGGAACACGGGCCGGGCGCCGCTCGAACCGAGCATCAAGTTGACGGTCGGGTCAGGGGCGAGGATCCCGAGGGGACTGCCGCTGCCCATGATGTTCCCGCCAAAATACATGGTCAGCAGCAAGCCGAGAACGTAGAGCCCGCTGCAGCCATAAATGATGAGCGGGACGAATCCCAGGTCATTGCCAAGCCGGCGCAGGATCGGCGCAAATCCCCATAAGCCAGGGTTACGGCGCCCGCAGCTGTAGCATTGCTCGTCGTTGACGCCCACCAGAGAACCGCACGAGGCGCATACGACCGAGCCCGTCCGCTGCCGCTTGAACATTGACGAAAAGCATATAACGATCTCTTCAGCATGCGTGTTCTCGTCACCGGTGGTACCGGCTATCTCGGCACCGCAGTCGTCCGTTCGCTCCACGCGCGCGGCCACCATCCCGTCGTCTTCGCCCGGCATGCATCATCTGCCGGACTGCCGGGCGTGCCGCACGACGGTGATGTGCGCGATCGCGATGCCCTCCGGAGGGCTGCGGACCGGGTCGACGCCGTCATCCATCTCGCGGCGCTGGTCAGCGTGTGGCGCCCGCGCCGGGAAGATTTCGACGATGTGAACGTGGGCGGGCTGCACACGGTCCTGGACGTCGCCCGCGGTCTCGGCATCCGCCGGATCATCTACACGTCGTCCTTTCTGGCGCTGCCACCCTCGCGCGGCACCTGCCGTCCGGCGGCGAACGACTATCAGCGAACGAAGATGCAGGCGCTGCGGGTGGCGCGGGCGGCCGCCTCGGAGGGCCTGCCGGTTGTGATCATTTTTCCCGGCGTGGTGTATGGTCCTGGGCCGCGCACCGAGGGCAACTTGATCGGGCGCCTCGTCCATGACCACGTCGAGGGCCGGCTGCCCGGGGTGATCGGCGCAGACAACATCTGGTCCTACACATACGTGGATGATGTGGCGACGGCGCACGTGGAGGCAGCCGAACGGGAACAGGTGCGCGGCGAGTTCATGGCCGGTGGCGAGAACGCGCCGCAGATGCGCGTCTTCGAAATCGTTCGTGAAATCACGGGCCGGCCGCTGCCCCGCCGGATTCCCGTGGCGGCAGCCAGTGCACTCGGCGCGGTCGAAGATGCCGGCGCACGCCTCTTCAATCGTCCGCCACTGCTCACCCGTGGGATCGTGAACATTTTTCAGTGCGACTGGTCGATAGACAGCCGCCGTAGCGTCCGGGAACTGAACTATCGGATCACGCCGCTCGAGAAAGGGCTGCGCATCATGCTCGAGTCGCCGGCCCCGCCTTTGCACTCCTGATCTGCGTTCCTGCGAAGGCCCGAGGTGCCACAATGAAGGCAGTGGTCTGCCCATTCTGCGAGATTGTGAGCGATCATCCGCATGAGACACAGGCGGGGTGCATCGAGGCCCTTCAGGCCGAAATCATCCGTACCCGCCAGGTCCTCGAGCACGTCACCGAACCGCTCCGTCCGCCCAAGATAACCGTCGAAGAAGATTCGTCCCCGGTCTGATCGGTGGCAGGCGTCCCGGCCTGCCGTCCGGGCCGGTGATATCGGCTAACCATCACCGACAACTCCCGTCTAACCAATCGGATGCCGCAACCGGATGCCGCAGCCGTCGCGCTGGCCCGCGATGGCGACAGCGACGCCTTCCGCGCGCTCGTGGAGCGCCATAGCCGTGCTGTCTACCGGCTCGCGTACCGAATGACCGGGAGCCCCACAGATGCCGAAGACGTCGTCCAGGAAACGTTCCTGCGTGCCTACCGCCAGCTGGCCCGCTTCGAGTCCAGGGCCAATTTTGGCACGTGGGTGCACCGGATCGGGGTGAATTGTTCGATCGATCTGATTCGGTCGCGACCGCATCGCGAATCGGCCCACGACGGCGTCGATCTGGAGCAGTTCGGCGCCGCGATGGAAAGCACGGATGCGACCGGTACCTCTCCTGAACGGCTGATGCTGAGCACCGAAGTCCAGGAACGGATCGGTGACGCGATGTCGGGTCTGAGCCGCATGGAACGAGCCGCGTTCATGCTCCGCCATCTCGAGGGCCGCTCGATCGAGGAGATCAGCCAGTCGCTGGGGCTGAAGACGAACGCCACGAAACACAGCATCTTCCGGGCAGTCCGCAAGATGCGCGCGGCACTGGAACCCTTTGTCGCCGACGCCTGACACTATGACGACACACCTGACCGAAGACGACCTCGTGTTGCACTTCTACGGCGAGATGGACCCGGCCGCCGAGAGCGAGGCGGTGTCACACCTGGCCGGATGCGACCAGTGCCGCCGCAGTTACACGCAGCTTCAGCGCGTCCTCGCTGCCGTCGATGCGATGCCCACCCCTGCCTTGCCGGAGGTGTTCGAGCGAATCGTCTGGGCACGGCTCGAATCAGCGCTGCCACCACGGCGCGGCTGGCTGCGTCGATGGATGCTCGGACCCGCCAACCTGGTGTGGGCGGCGGCGGTGATACTGCTCGTCGCCGGCGCTTTCTTCGCCGGCCGGCTCACGAATCCTCCGGCGGGAGAGAACGCGACGCCGATGGCGTCGGCGGTCGACATCCAGGAGCGCATTCTTCTTTCAGACATTGGCGAGCACCTCGATCGATCACAAGCGATGCTGATCGAGCTGGTCACCGCGGAGCAGCCGGACGGACGCAACGAGGTCGACATTTCACTCGAGCGGGAGCGCGCCGAGGAGCTCGTCGCCGCCAACCGTCTCTATCGGCAGAGCGCCTCGGGGACCGGCAACAGTTCGGTGACGCAGCTTCTCGACGAACTCGAACGCCTCCTCGTGGAGCTCGCGGCAAGTCCGGATCCACTGTCCGGCGAAGCCATGGAGCGCGTGCAGCAGCGGGTTGCGGCGAAGGATCTCCTCTTCAAGGTTCGGGTGGTATCGACGGCGCTGCGGGCCAGGCAGCAGCACCAGCAGCAGACGGGCGGACGGGCGGGCGCCTAAACACACGGAATCCACGGATCAACACGGATTACACGGATACGGATCTACACGGATTACACGGCTAAAACCAAAGAGAGAACTCTAGATGACTGCATACAAATCCCTTCTCGCTGCAATTGTTGTGGGGGCCGTCACGGCTGGCCCGGTGCTGGCGCAGCCGGTGCGACCGGTGGAGCCGGTTCGGCCAGTGGAGCCGGTACGGCCGATGGCGATCATGCCGATGCTCGTCGACAGCATGTTGACGCTGCCGATTGACACGATGACGCTTGCCGAGGAAGCGGTCCTGCTCGCCGGCATGCACACGGGCCTCATGGTCGAACAAATGGCGCTCGCGCATGATGCGTATTCACTCGCAGCCGGGTTCCAGGCTTCTGGCTCGAGGGAGTCATCAGCCCAGGACCGGGCCCGCGCGGCGGAAGAGCGGGCGAAAGAGCGCGAGCTCGATTCGC
>JACDDJ010000571.1 GCA_013817065.1 Acidobacteriota bacterium | reverse complement strand
CCGGCGAAGAGCCCGACCGCGCGCGCGAACGCCAGGTAGGGGTTCGGCGTTCGCAGCATTGCGCACGGCGCAGCCTCGGCCCCCTCCGCCAGGATCACGGCCGAGGCTCGTGTCGCCTTCAGCGCGGCGGCATACCTGGCGTTGGCGAAGAAGGTGACATCGCCGGCCTCAGCTTCCTGGATACCGGCAACGCGCTGAACGACGATGTCCCCGTCACCTTCGAGGCGGCAGTCCAGCCGTGCGGCGAGATCTCTGAGATTCAACAGGCGAAGTATACCCGCGAGCCGGATGCCCGGGGCGTTGGCGGAGGGAGTTGGAAGTGGGAGGTTGGAGGTTGGGATTTGGAAGTTGGGAGTTGAACGTGAAACAGGCACTGACCTATTTCACGTTCCTATGTGATCGCTGTCCGTAGGAAAAAGGTGGCGAGGTGATCGAGTTGCAGGCGCGAAGCAATTTCCTCGGCCTGGCGTAAGCGACCGGCGGGGTCGAGCGCGAGCGCGGCTCTGAGCTCGGTCAGCGCCGCACTCGGCTGCTGTGCCCACGTGACGACCTTCAGGCCGCGGGCCGCGCCGCGCACCGAGAAGAAGTGCCCGACCACGCGGAAAGCGAAGTAATAACCGACGATGTTCGGCCCCGGCACGAGTATGAGGAGCGCCGACCCGACCATGAGGAGAGAGTCGATCGCCAGCCAGAACTGGTGCTTGCCGAAATCGCGCGACAACTGCTTTCGCGTGATCGCGATCGCCTCCTCTGCGCCGATATCGTCCGGGTAGAGCAGCGTTGCGGTGTCGTGCCGTCGCAGGTTCCAGAGCAGGCGCTGCTCGGCAATGCTCTCGGCGACCCAGCGCATCGACCGGCGCCTGACCCGCTGCATCCAGCCGCCCTCGGCGCGAGCCGCAACACCCTGCCGCCGTTCGCGCTCGGCCTCCGACAGCATCAGGTGAAACCGGAACTTCAGCAGCCGGAAAATCCGGACCGGGTTGAGGCGAAATCCCAGCCGCGCCCAGAAGGTCTCAGGCAGCGGCTCGTCACTCGGATCGTCATGCGCCTCCGGCTCGTCCACGTGCTCGCAATACAGCTCATATGCGTCACGACCGACCGGCACGAGAAAGACATCCATCAGAGTGATCTACGATAGCACCGCGAATCCCGACTCATTTGCCGGCGGGTCGGCCTGGAATCTGCAAGAGGCCGTCGCGGGCACAATTAGCAATCGATATGCCACGGATGAGCAGAACGAATGAGCGACCCTGAACTGATGTCGATCGACCTGTCATGGGGGTCCGGCGGTCGGCGGTGTCGAAGACAAGCTCGCGATCATCGCGACCGGCATCACACTGCTGGTCCTGGTGCTGTTGAACCCGGTCGAAAACTGGATGGACCGCAGACGGAAGCTCCGGCGCGAAGCCGCACGACCTACTGGCGGCGGATCTTCGCCGGCGCGAACCGTGGCGCCTGCAGTGGAAGCGCCGGCCGGCCAGCCTCGACCCACGCAGCCGTGATCATCGACGCGACTGCAGTGATCGAATCCGATAAACGTGCCTCCAGCAGGGGACGGCTTTTCCCGAAAAACAGCGCGTAGTACCCGTCATCGTAATGTTCGCGGCCCGCGGCAGCCTGGCGGTCCGCCTCGAGCAGCGGTTGCACCAGGGCGAAGCTTTGCGTCAGGGTCTCGAACATGAACGCGCGCGGGTCAGGGATCTTGAACACCGGCCGCGGCGAGATGCGCATCCAGTTGTGATAGCGCTCGAACATTTCCAGCTCGAAGCGGTCGTGGATGCCGCTCTGCTGCGTGAGCTGGCCGTCGTGGTTCAGCGTGGTGTGAAACGGCACGTGGGCGTCCGAGATGTAGTGCGCGAGGACCGACGCGAAGAACTTGATGTTCTCGCGTGAGTACACGGTCTGCTGTTTGAACGCGTCGGCAAGATCCCGTTGAATCCCGACGGTCCGCCATGGCAATGTCCCGTTCTTGTTCACGAACTCGACGCCATGCTTTTTGATGGCTTCATCGAAGTCGCGCGGGACGTCTTTGAACGGATGCGGGCCGTAGGCATCGAGGTCGAAATAATGCCTGGCGTCTTCGTCGCTCCACCCAGCCGTCCGCCACAAGTCGGGGTCGATCGTGTGCTCGACTACCGACACGCGCTCGGCTTCGAAGAACGGGCGGATCTGAGCAGGTAGGAGCGCGATGGCTCGCCCCATGATGAATTTATGCGCTTCGAAGCCCCACGCGTCGGCGGGCATCGGCGCAAGGACCAGGCAGGCGACCACGAGGACGGCCCGTCGTTTCATCGCGTAACTATACCTTCGCGATCAGCCCTCGCAGCGTCCGGAGATTCCGCGCGTCCCACGGATCCATGTCGCTGCGGCGCTTGCTCGCGGCGGTCTCCAGTTTCGGCGTCTCGAGCAGCATTGGATGGGCCGCGAAACGATCATCATTGAGCAGCATCCGGAACGGCTCGAGACCAAGGCACCCCTTGCCGATGTGTTCGTGCCGGTCGACGCGGCTCCCGCACGGTTTCTTCGAGTCGTTCAGGTGAAACGCGCGGATACGGTCCAAACCGACGACCCGATCGAACGTCGCGAAGGTCGCCGCATAGCCTTCCGCGCTGCAGATGTCATAGCCCGCGGCCAGTAGATGACAGGTGTCGAGACAAACGCCTACTTTCGGCGAGCCCTTCAGACGGTCGATGATCTCGGCGAGGTGCTCGAACCGGTGCCCGAGGTTCGTGCCCTGGCCGGCCGTATGTTCCAGCAGGATCATCGTCTTGCCGTTCGGCCGTTCGTCGAGCAGCCGGTCGAGGGCCTCGGCGATCAATCGAAGCCCGTTCGCCTCGGTTCCGCTCGTATAGGAGCCCGGGTGCATGACGAGTCCGGCGAGAGCCAGCGCGTCGGCGCGGTCCAGTTCCTCTCCCAGCGCGGCGATCGACCGGGCCCGCAGCTCGGGCTGCGCGGTTGCGAGATTGATCAGGTAACTGTTGTGGGCGACAACCGGCCCGATCCCTGAGGCCGCGACCTTGGCGCGGAAGAGAGCGATCTCCTCTGCCGGTAGCGGACGCGCCCGCCACTGGCCCGCAGACTTCGTGAAGATCTGCAGTGCTTCGCACCGTGAAGCCTTCGCCCGATCAACGGCCCGGGGCAGACCGCCGGCGATCGACATGTGAGCACCGAGACGGGGCACTACGCTCGGTCCGTATCAGGAGTCGGCGCCGGGACGTTCTTCTCGCCGAAGACCTCCGCAGCGAAGCGGTAGACCTGGGCGCCATGGCGCCAGGCGTCCGCTGGCAGCCCGGCCTTCTCGCAGGTGCGCCGCAGAAACTCCTCGCGGGTCCAACCCCATTCCGTCGCCACCTGGGGCAACAACAAGCCGCGTCGCCCGCCGTCCTCGACCACCAGGCCGTGGCGTCCTAGTTCGAATGCCGCAGGGTCGAGTGGATCGATCGGCTCGGGCGGACCAAGGACGGAGATCTCGAGCGTGGTGTCCGCCAGTTCGTCGATCGTTACCGGCGGAAAGCGTGGATCACGTGCGGCTGAATCCTGCGCGCAGCGCGCCACCTCGCCCGGAAGATCTGCCTGCAGCTGGAGC
>JACDDJ010000067.1 GCA_013817065.1 Acidobacteriota bacterium | reverse complement strand
ACCCAAACGTCGTCGCGAAGTTGAAGGAGGAGTACGAGGAGAAGGAAGAGTAGGGGCGGCCGACCTCAGCCCTATTGAAACCCACCCAGCAGTCCGAAACAGGGGAGGCGATGGGTGATCTGCCGATGACTGGCCGGTGGCCCTGCAGAGAGGAATTGGGCGGGTTTGCGGAAGAAAATCGGTGAATGCCTGATCCATGCAGGCCTCATTACTGACGAAGACCTCCAGATGGCGCTGGCCGAGCACCAGCGCAGCGGCGAGCGTATCGGAGCGGTTCTCGTCCGTCTCAATCTCGCCACGCCGAAGCAGATTACCAAGGCGCTCGCCTATCAACTCGGCTTCCCCTACGTAAGCCTCGCGGACGAACCACCCGACGCGGACGCCATCATCCTCATTCCGAAAGAGGTCGCGCTCAAGCGCGGGTGTGTCGCGCTTCGGCTCGAGAAGAACGTCCTGACCGTCGCGATGTCTGACCCGTTGCTGTTCAGCCTGGTCCAGGACCTGGAGTTCCAGACTGGTCACCGCATTCAGCAGGTGGTCGCGACGCGCACCGACATCCTCGACGCCATCGAGAACGGCTATCCCGACAAGGCGCTCGCGTTCCTCGGCAGCTCGACGGCCGGCGTGGGCCTGACGTCCTCTGCGTCCCGTGCGCCTCGTGATTCACGCCGCTCGGGTGAGCCGCCTGACGTGGCCACGCTGATGCGCCGTCCTGAGGACGACGTGTTTGAGCGGCAGACCACTTCGGCATCTCCACGCGAAGGCGACGCCGCGCCGATCATCGACCTGGTCGACATGCTCGTGAACAGCGCGATCACGAGTCGTGCGAGTGACGTCCACATCGAACCGCAGGAGAAGGGCGTTCTCATCCGACACCGGCTCGACGGTCTTCTCAAAGAAGTCATGGACCTGCCGAAGTGGGTCCACGAGGGTCTCGTCGCGCGCATGAAGATCATGGCCGGGATGGACATCGCCGAGAAGCGCTTGCCCCAGGACGGCCGGCTGCGGATCAAGCAGGGTGACGGCAAGGATGTGGACTTCCGACTGTCGACGCTGCTGACGATGCATGGTGAGAAGATCGTGCTCCGCATCCTGGACCATCGGAAGGGCGCACCGCCGCTCGAGGAGCTCGGGCTCTCAGCGTCCTCGATGGACGAACTCCGCTCCTTCCTCAAGTATCAGCACGGGATGATCCTCGTCGTCGGTCCGACTGGCAGCGGCAAGACCACCACGCTGAGTTCCGCGATCAGCTCCATCAAGTCGGGCAAGACGAACATCATCACGATCGAGGACCCGATCGAGTACCAGATCCCGGGCGTCAACCAGACGCAGGTAAACGAGAAGGCCAAACTGACGTTCGCCAGCGCCTTACGGGCGATCCTGCGGCAGGACCCCGACGTCGTTCTTGTCGGCGAGATCCGCGACGAGGAGACTGCGAAGATCGCGATGCAGGCGGCCCAGACGGGCCATCTCGTCCTCTCGACGCTTCACACCGACGATGCGCCGTCGACGATCACGCGGTTGATGGACATGGGGATGGAGCCCTATGTGATCGCGTCGGCTCTGGTTGGTGTCGTTGCGCAGCGACTGGTGCGGCGCTTGTGCACCGCGTGCCGCCGGCAGTACACGCCTGAGGGAGAAACGCTTCGCGCTCTCAACATCAGCGAGACAGATGCCTCCCGTTTCGTGTTCTACAAGGCGATCGGCTGCGACGAGTGTAATGGCACGGGCTATCGCGGCCGGATCGCGCTGTACGAAGTGATGCGGGTGAACGATAAGGTCCGGCGGCTCATCGCCCAGAGAGCCGGCGAAGACACGGTGCGTGATGCCGCAGTGAGCGCCGGGATGATTACCCTTGGCGAAGACGGTCTCGCCAAGGTGAAGGCTGGCATCACTACCGCAGAGGAACTGCTCCGTGTCGTCACCGAAGTTCGCGAGATGCGGACGCTGTGCTCGGGTTGCGGCGGCGCGGTCGGCGTCGATTTCATGGCGTGCCCGCACTGTGGTCATCGGCTGAATGCTGGCTGCGGCAAATGCTCGCGTCCGCTCCAGGCGGGCTGGCAGTTCTGCCCGTTCTGCGCGACCACGCAAGCAACAAAGGCGACCAGGAGGAAGCTGCGTGAACAGGGCAAGCCCCTGGAGCTGCCTGGTTCGAACGTGGCCGAATTCAAGATCCAGACTCGGTGACGACCTACTACGACCTGATTGGCATCCAGCCAGCGGCGGAGGCGGACGAAGTGAAGCGTGCGTTCCGGCGGGAGATCGCCCGCTATCATCCCGACAAGGTCCAACACCTCGGCACTGAATTTCAGGAGATCGCGGCGGCGCGGGCCGCGGCGCTGACAGAGGCGTATCGCGTGCTGATGGACGCGCAACTTCGCCAGCGCTACGACGCTACGCTTCTGGACGAGAGCGCAGACGGTCCACGCACCGCTGCTTCCACCGCGCCACCAGCAGCCACGCCGCGCGAGAGCATCGCTGCCGCGACACCACCCTTCGAATCTCGCCCGTCCAGAGGCCAGGCCGATGCCGTCAGTTTCGTGCGCCGCGCCGTGTCCGCGCGGCTGACCGACGTCGTCGTCGGTGCAGGCGGCGCCATGCTCGAGGTTCCGGGGTTCGACTGGGTATTCGTGTTGAAGGGCGCGAGGGCACTCTTTCGGAAAGCCGAGCCATCCGTCCGGGTGGCGGTTCGGATCGTGCCCGTCGTCGATGCCGCCGCAATCGAGGCGGCATGGCGGCCCGTCCTGCGCCTGGCGGCCGCTGGCGAAACACTATGTCTGATGCTGCTCGGATCCGGTATTTCGCCCGCGCGGGAGCTGTCGGTGGCGATCACGGACCTCAGAAAGAAGACGCGGCTGGCCTCTCCGCTCGTCATTCCGGTCGATGTGAGAGATTGGGAAGCGCTCCTGCCCGCGGAAACGCCAGCACCCCTGCGCGTTCTGCTCCACCGGCTGCGGAGCGGCGATTAGCGGAACCGCCAATCGGGGCCGGCCGTAATTGATATATTCAGGTCCATATGCCCCTAATTGAAACCCGCGATCTCTGGAAGACGTACGTCATGGGCGAGGAGGAAATCCACGCGCTTCGTGGCGTCTCCGTCCAGATCGAGCGCGGCGAGTACGTAGCGATCATGGGGCCTTCCGGCTCCGGCAAGTCCACGCTGATGAACCTGATCGGATGCCTCGACACTCCCTCGAAGGGCAGCTACCTCCTCAACGACAAGGAGGTCGCGGCGATGAATGACGACGAGCTCGCGCAGATCCGCAACCAAGAGATCGGGTTCGTCTTCCAGACGTTCAATCTGCTGCCGCGCGCCACGGCCCTGCACAACGTTGAACTCCCACTCATCTACGCGGGTGTCTCGGGCAAGGCCCGCCAGGATCGCGCCAAGCTCGCACTCGAGAAGGTGGACCTGATGTCGCGGGCCTCACACCGGCCGAACGAGCTCTCGGGCGGTCAGCGTCAGCGCGTCGCCATCGCCCGTGCGCTCGTCAACGATCCATCGATCCTCCTGGCCGACGAACCGACAGGCAACCTCGATTCGAAGACCGGCAACGAGATCATGGGTGTGTTCGACCGCCTCCACGGGACCGGCAACACCATCGTGCTGGTGACGCACGAAGCCGACATCGCGGCGTATGCACATCGCACCATCCACATCCGCGACGGGCAGGTCGAGAAAGACGTCCGGCGCGCGGCGTAATTAGATCGCCGCCCAGTGCCCGGCCGAAATTTCCTTCAGCTTCGCGGCTCGATCGAAGGCGGAGGGATCGAGCACGACCCGGTGGCGAGCGACGGTCGGATCCGGCACCGGGATCGCTGATAACAACGCCCGGGTATATGGATGCGACGGGTTCGCGAAGATCGCTTCTGTTTCGCCCATCTCCACGATTCTTCCCAGATACATAACCGCCGTCCGGCTGCAGATGTGACGCACCAGCCTCAGATCGTGCGCGATGAAAAGATACGTCAGCTTGAGGCGGTCCTGGAGATCCATCAGCAGGTTGACTACCTGCGCCTGGACCGAAACGTCCAGTGCCGAGACCGGTTCGTCAGCGATGACGAGTGATGGATTGAGCGCCAGCGCGCGCGCCAGACCGATCCGCTGCCGCTGGCCGCCGCTGAACTGATGCGGGTAGCGCGAGAGCTGTGACGGATCAAGCCCGACCAGTTCGAAGAGCTCTCGCACCCGGGCGAGACGTTCCGACTTCGAGCCGACACCGTGGATGATCAGCGGTTCTTCGACGATGGTCTCGACCCGCATCCGCGGATTCAGCGACGAGAACGGGTCCTGAAAAACGATCTGCATGTCGCGCCGCGCCTCGCGCAGGCGGCGGCGCGAGAACGCCAGCACATCTTCGCCACGAAATTGCACCTCCCCTGACGTCGGCTCGATCAGGCGCAGGATGCATCGTCCGGTCGTCGTCTTTCCACTGCCCGACTCCCCAACCAACCCGAACGTTTCACCCTCGAAGATGTCGAACGTCACCTCGTCCACGGCGCGGACCGCGGTGGGCTTACTGAAGATCCCCGCCTTACGCGTGAACTCCTTCGTGAGGTTCCGGACCTGGAGGAGCGGGGCCGTCACCGTGAGACCTCGGCCGGTTCGACGGCGGTGCCGTGCAGATAGCACTTCACGGTTCTTGGCGCGGTGTCGGCAAGCACGAACGCCGTGTCACCGGGGTGAGCCGTTGGGCACGGCTCGAAGCGGCTCTGGCACCGCGTTATGAAGGAGCACCCGGGGGGCAGTTGGCCGAGTGGCGGTACCGTGCCCGGGATGGCGTTCAATCGCGTCCCGGGAGCGGCGCCCGGCATCGACGCGAGCAGGCCGCGCGTGTAGGGATGTTTCGGCTCGGCGAACAGCGGACGAACTGGTGCGTGCTCGACGATGCGGCCGGCGTACATGACCGCGACTCGATTGCCCATCTCTGCGACGACACCCAGATCGTGCGTGATCAGCAACAGCGCGAGCCCCATCCGCGCCTGCAACTCGCGCAGCAGCTCGAGAATCTGCGCCTGGATCGTCACGTCAAGAGCGGTCGTGGGTTCATCGGCGATGAGCAGCTTTGGCTCGCAGGCGAGCGCGAGGGCGATAAGAGCACGCTGGCGCAGTCCTCCGGAGAGCTGGTGTGGATACTCGTCCACCCGTCGCTGCGGCTCGGGGATGCTGACGGACTCGAGGAGCTCAATTGCACGGCCACGAGCCGTCCGGCGCGTCGCGAGACTGTGGGCTCGCAGTGTCTCCTCGATATGGCTGCCGATCGTGAAGACCGGGTTCAGCGCCGTCATCGGCTCCTGGAATACGAAGCCGATCTCGGCGCCGCGCACTCGCCGCATCTCGCGCTCGCCGAGTTCGGTCAGCTCGCGTCCGTTGAGACGGACTCTCCCGCGCGCGATCCGGCCGGGCGGCTGGACGAGCCCGATGATGGAGAGTGCGGTCACTGACTTGCCGCTGCCGGACTCGCCAACCAGGCACAAGGTCTCACCGGCATCGACAGAGAAGCTGACGTCGATCACCGCCGGCACGAAGCGGTCGTCGAAGTCGAATCCAGCCGTCAGGTGATCGACGGCGAGGAGCGGCTCAGACATTGATCTCCTCGTGCTCGCCGAAGACAGATCGCATCGCGTCGGAAATCTCACCGACCGTCGCCCGCGCTTCGACCGCCCGAACAATCGTCGGCACGAGATTGGCGCTCCCTGATGCCGCCGCCTTGACTTCGGCCATCGCCGCATCCCATTCGCCGGAATCGCGGCTGGCGCGTAGAGCGCGGACCCGTTCCACCTGCTGCCGTTCGACCTGGGGATCGATCTCGAGGACGTTGATGCTGGACGTCTCGGTCGTCGTGAACTGGTTCACCCCCACGACGATCGCCTCGCCGGCGTCGATCGTCTGTTGCGCACGGTATGCGGCATCCTGGATTTCGCGCTGAATCATCCCCGCTTCGATTGCCGTGAGTGTGCCGCCGGCCGCCTCGATGCGATCGAGAAGGGCACGAGCGCCTTCTTCGATACGGTTGGTAAGGTCCTCGATCGCATACGCGCCGCCGAAGGGGTCGACGATGTTGGGGACGCCGCTCTCGTGCGCGATGACCTGCTGGGTCCGCAGCGCGATGCGAGCAGACTCCTCGGTCGGCAGCGCCAGGGCCTCGTCGCGTCCGTTGCAGTGAAGCGACTGCGTGCCACCGATGACGGCGGCCAGGGCCTGGAGTGCGACCCGGACAATGTTGTTGTCGGGCTGCTGGGCCGTCAGCGTGCTGCCGGCGGTCTGGGTGTGGAAGCGGAGCTGCTGCGCGCGCGGATTGGTGACGCCGTAGCGGTCGCGCATGATGCGCGCCCACAGCCGTCGTGCGGCGCGGAACTTCGCGACTTCCTCGAGGAAGTCATTGTGCGCGTTGAAGAAGAAAGAGAGGCGTTGGCCGAAAGTGTTGACGTCCAGCCCGGCCGCGCGCGCCGCGTCCACATAGGCGATCGCGTTTGCGAACGTGAAAGCCGCTTCCTGGGTCGCGGTCGATCCCGCTTCGCGAATGTGGTACCCGCTGATCGAGATGGTGTTCCAGTTCGGCATCTCGCGTTCGCAGTACGCAAAGATATCGGTCACGATCCGGAGCGACGCCCGCGGCGGGTAGATGTAAGTGCCGCGCGCGATGTATTCCTTCAGGATGTCGTTCTGGATCGTGCCGGAGAGTGCAGCGGCGGGGATGCCCTGCCGCCGCGCGACAGCGATGTAGAGCGCGAGCAGGATGATCGCCGTCGCGTTGATCGTCATCGATGTCGATACCCGCCCCAGCGGAATTTGATCGAACAGTTCCGCCATGTCTTCGATCGAATCGATCGCGACACCGACGCGCCCGACTTCGCCGGCCGCGAGCGCGGCGTCAGAGTCGTAGCCCATCTGCGTCGGCAGATCGAAGGCAACACTCAGCCCCGATACTCCCTGGCTCAATAAGTACCGATATCTCTGGTTGGACTCGGTTGCGCTCCCAAACCCGGCGTACTGGCGCATCGTCCAGAGCCGGCCGCGGTACATGGTGGTCTGGATGCCGCGCGTGAACGGGAACTCTCCCGGTTGTCCAAGCTCAGCGCTGGGATCCCAGCCCGTCAGAGTGCCGGGGTCGAAGAAGGAGCGATCAGCGGACATGTTCGGCGTCATTGTAACAACTTGGTGTCCGTCGTCTGGTAGCCCCAACATCTTGCGGCCGGCCATTGACACCCAGGCTATCTGGACCTTACAATGGCGCTGCGTTCCCCGCTGTAACTCCTTCAATATGAACGAATTTGGCCCTTGAGCCCTGCTGTTGACTCAGAAGAGCAGCCGGCTGGAGGTACGCCCCGGCCCCGAACTCCGGCGGCGGTGAGGAGGTTCCCTATGGATGACGTCGTGAACCGGTTGGCTCGTGAGCTCTCCGACGCCATTAGTGCCGCTGTTGCCGAAGACGCGAGGGTTGAAGCCGCACGTGAGCGGGCCCGAGCCGCCGGCTTCGAAATGAAGGTCACGCTCGAAGCCGTCATCGGCTTTATGAATCGTTCGAACCAGACCGCGCTCGCAAAGCTTGCGCATCCCGTCAAGGCTGCACGCAACGCGGAGCGGCGCGAATTCGATATCAGTGCGAACGACAAACGCTTCTTGAGGTCATTGCGGATCGCCGCAGACGAGCCCCAGGAAAAAGAAGTCGAATAAAAACAACCTCCAACCTCCAACTTCCAACTCCCAAAAACCCCGACTGGGACTGGGACTGGGAGTTGGGAGCTTGAGGTTTGTAGTTATTCCAGCAGCGAGGATCCTGTCATCTCAGGGGATCCTTCAACCCCCAGCAACCGAAGCATCGTCGGTGCGACATCCCGAAGGGTGCCGTCGCGCAGGCGGGATCCAACGAACGGCTCACCGCACAGGATCACCGGCACCGGATTCGCCGTGTGTGCGGTGTGCGGCGCGTGGAGCTCGTCGTCCCACATTTGCTCCGCGTTGCCGTGATCGGACGTCAGAATCGCGGTGCCATTGGCTGCGAGCAACGCCTTCATGATGCGGCCCAGGCACAGGTCCAGTGCTTCGACCGCCGCGATCGTCGCTTCGAGGCTGCCAGTGTGGCCGACCATGTCGGCGTTTGCGAAGTTGCAGATGACGATGTCGTGGCGGCGCGTTTCGAGGTCATCGACCAGCGCGTCGGTGATGCCGGGCGCGCTCATCTGCGGCATCAGGTCGTAGGTAGCGACCTTCTGCGAGGGCACGAGCACGCGCGCCTCGCCCTCGTACGGATGCTCGCGTCCACAGTTGAAGAAGTAGGTGACGTGCGCGTACTTCTCGGTTTCGGCGAGGCGTAAATTCGTTCGTCCCGCTGCCTGGATGACATCAGCGAAATTGCCCGACAGGGACTGCGGATCAAACACGACGGGTAAACCGAAGGTGCGGTCGTACACCGTCATCGTCGTGTAGTGCACGGCCGGACGTGCGGGTCGTTCGAAGCCCTCGAAGTCGTCCAACGCGATCGCTCGCGTCATTTGCCGCGCGCGGTCCGCGCGGAAATTGAAGAAGAGGATGGAGTCGCCGTCGCGAATCGGCCCGACCGGTGTTCCATCGGCGCCGACGATGACGGCCGGCAGGATGAACTCGTCGGTCACGTTCTCGCGGTGCGATTGTTCGGCGACGGGGAGCGCGGACGTCGAGGTGCGAGCGGCGGCGCCGCCGACGATCGCGTCATATGCGATCCTGGTCCGCTCCCAGCGCTTGTCGCGATCCATCGCGTAGTAGCGGCCCACCACGGTGGCGATTCGTCCGCCGGTGCGTTGAAGGACTTCTTCGAGCTGGGGGATGTAGCGGATGCTGCCCGCGGGCGAGGCGTCGCGCCCGTCCGTGATCACGTGGACGAAGACGCGCGCTACCTTTCGCGCCGCCGCGAGCTTCAGCAGTGCGTGGAGGTGGCGCTGGTGGCTGTGGACGCCGCCGTCCGAGACCAGCCCGATGAAGTGGAGTGCGTGGCGGCCATCGACGCAACGTGCGAAGGACGCCTCGAGCGCCGCGGTGCCCGCCAGCTCGCCATCACGGATCGCTTTGTCGATGCGGGTCAGGTCCTGGTAGACGATCCGTCCGGCGCCCATATTGGTGTGGCCGACCTCGGAGTTGCCCATCTGTCCGGGCGGCAACCCGACGGCCTCGCCCGACGCGATCAGTCGAGCGGCCGGATAGCGCGCCTGCAGCGCGTCATAGACGGGCGTTCGTGCGAGCGCGACGGCATTGTGATCCCGCTCGGCGCGGATGCCGAATCCGTCCAGGACCAGGAGGACGAGGGGACCGACAGCCATCAGAATCGGGCGCGAAGCGCGGCTTTGCCGGCATAGTGTCCGGCGGCGCCAAGCTGTTCTTCGATTCGCAGCAACTGGTTGTACTTGGCGACACGGTCGCTGCGGCTGGCCGACCCGGTCTTGATCTGCCCGGCGGCTGTGCCGACCGCGAGATCGGCGATCGTCGTGTCTTCGGTTTCACCGGAACGATGCGAGATGACGACCGCGTAACCCGCGTCCTTTGCCATCCTCACGGCGTCCAGCGTTTCCGACACGGTGCCGATCTGGTTCAGCTTGATCAGAATCGCGTTGGCGATGCCTTGATCGATTCCGCGCTGGAGGATCGCCGGATTGGTCACGAACAGGTCATCGCCGACGAGCTGCACCCGCCCGCCCAGGGCCGTCGTCAGCGCCGACCAACCCTCCCAGTCGTCCTCGGCCAGTCCATCTTCGATCGACACGATCGGATACTCGCGCGCCCACTCTTCGTACAGGCGCACCATCTCGTCCGAGGTGCGGGTCTTCTCGCCCGACTTCTTGAACTGATACGACTTGGTGCTCTCGTCCCAGAGCTCGCTGGCGGCGACGTCCAGTGCGACGTAGATGTCTTTTCCGGCGGTATAGCCTGCCCTGGTGATCGCTTCGAGGACCACGTCCACCGCTTCGCGATTGGACTTCAAGCTCGGTGCAAACCCGCCTTCATCGCCGACCCCTGTCGAATAGCCCTGCTTCTTGAGGATCGATCGCAGCGCATGGAAGATCTCGACGCCGGCGCGGAGGCCCTCGGCGAAGGAGCTGGCCGCGACCGGCATGACCATGAATTCCTGGAAGTCGACGCTGCTGTCTGCGTGCGCGCCGCCGTTGAGGATGTTCATCATCGGCACCGGCAGTGTCAGCGATCGCGCGCCGCCCAAGAGCGTGGCGATATGCGCGTAGAGCGGAACGTTGCTGCTGTTGGCGGCCGCACGCGCGAGCGCCATCGAGACGCCGAGCGTCGCATTCGCACCGAGCCGTTCTTTCGTCTGGGTGCCGTCGAGGTCGATCATGAACCGGTCGATTGCGACCTGGTCGGCGTCGCGTCCGCTCAGTGCGCTCGAGATCTCGCCGTTGATGTTCGCGACCGCACGGGTGACGCCTTTGCCAAGAAAGCGTGCGTTGTCGCCATCGCGAAGCTCGAGCGCCTCACGCTGACCGGTGGAGGCGCCCGACGGCACCGCCGCGCGCCCGGTCACGCCGTCATCGAGCGTCAGCTCGACTTCCACTGTCGGATGACCGCGGGAGTCGAGAATCTCCCGCCCATGAACGCTCTTGATTTTCACGCGATCTCCTCCGCCTGTCGCGACTCACCTTCCGGATTCCAACGCACAACTTCCGAGAGTGGACTATGTGGCCGAGCCGCGCTCATCGAACTCCGCTTCGTTACGCCGCGCGTCGTCGCTGATCTCCCCGATGAACGGTTCGTCCTCGGTAGTAACGACAACGACGCCGCTCTCTGAGACCGTATGGCGACGGCGGTCTTCCGCGTCGTTGTAGCCGATCATGGCGCCACGCGGGATGAAGACATCGCGGTCGATGATCGCGCGACGGATGCGCGCGTGCCGGCCAACGCGAACGCCCGGCATCAGGATGCTCTGATCGATCTCGCAGAAGCTGTGCACGCGGACGTTGGGGCACAGCACGCTTCCGGAAATCCGGCTCCCGGAGACGATGCAGCCTGCTGAGATGATCGAGTCGAGTGCCTGGCCGCAGCGCCGGCCTTCATCGGCGAACACGAACTTTGCCGGCGGCGCCTGAACCTGGTGCGTGCGCAACGGCCACTCCGGATCGTACAGATTGAACTCCGGGTTGACGTGGCACAAGTCCATGTTCGCGTCGAAGTACGCATCCAGGGTGCCGATGTCCCGCCAGTACTTGGAGGCCTTCTTGTTCTCGTCGTAAAACCGGTAGGCGTACACGCCGGTCTTCGAGAGGAGCGCCGGAATGATGTCCTTGCCGAAGTCGTGGCTCGTATCCAGCGCCGCGTCTTCCTCCAGTGCCGGCACCAGGCTCTCCATATCGAAGATGTAGATTCCCATCGAGGCGAGCACCTGCTCGCCAGGAGGCAGGTCCGTGGGCTTCTCGAGGAATCCGGTGATGCGATCCGAATCGTCGGTCTGGAGGACGCCGAAGCGGTACGCTTCCTCGGTCGGGATCTCGATCACCGCGAGTGTTGCGCCGGCGCCGCGGTCTTTGTGGAAGCGCAGCATCTTCGCGTAGTCCATCTTGTAGACGTGATCGCCGGACAGGACGATCAGGTAGCGCGGCTGCTCGCGGATGATGGAGTAGAGGTTCTGGTAGACGGCATCAGCCGTCCCGAGATACCAGTGTTCGCCGACGCGCTTCTGCGGACTCAGGATCTCGACGAACTCGCCCAGTTCGTCCGCCACCACATTCCATCCCATTCGGATGTGACGGCTGAGTGACAGCGATTTGTACTGCAGCGCGATGAAGACCCGCCGCAGGCCGGCGTTGATGCAGTTACTGAGGGTGAAGTCGATGATGCGGTACGGACCGCCGAAATACACGGCCGGTTTGGCGCGTTCCTTGGTCAGTGGATAGAGGCGCTCGCCGACGCCTCCGGCCAGGACCATCACGACTACATCGTCGAACACGGGTGCCTCAGCGTT
>JACDDJ010000570.1 GCA_013817065.1 Acidobacteriota bacterium | reverse complement strand
AGTCGACGTCGGGATGTCGTCGCGTGTGGAGGGTCTCTCGGTGGAACCGATCCGTGAACTACCTCAAGTTGGATGTTGCCGAGTGGGCTGAAGAGAACTTCTCAAGTTGTGATCTTGGCGACGCTCGTCGCACCAAACGCGCCGTGAAGGTGGCCCGACAGATGGCGGAACATCCCGACGGCAGCAGTACCGCTCAGACCGAAGATTGGTCCGATCTGAAGGCGATGCATCGTTTGTTTGGAGAAGAGGACGTGACGTTCAGGGCCATGGCGACGCCGCACTGGCAGAAGACACGGTCCCTAGCGCAAGGAACCGTCCTGCTGATCGGCGATACGACGGAGACCGATTTCGGCATTCATCGCCGTTCGGTCCAGGGGCTTGGCCCGACAGGGGATGGCTACGGGCGTGGCTTTTTCCTTCATAATTCGCTGATGGTCAACGCGCACAGCGGCGAGATCATGGGCTTGGCCGGACAGGAACTGTTCTATCGCAAGCCTGCTCCGAAGCAGGAGAACTCCTATCGAGTCACGCAACGGTCTCGCGAATCGGAGGTCTGGGGTCGGCTCATCGATGCCATCGGTTCACCGGCGTCGGCAGTGCGATACGTCCATGTGTTTGATCGGGGCGCCGACAATTTGGACGTGTTCCGTCACTGCCGCCAGAACGGTTGTGACTGGGTCATTCGTGCCGCCCGATTGCACCGGAACGTCGAGTCGGTCGAGTCGGAAGACGGAAGCCTCCGACCGTTGGGAGAAGTGCTCGATCGACAGCCGGTGCGGGGAACCTATGAACTGACCGTGCGGGCCGCCCAGAAGCGACCGGCGCGAACGGCGACGATGGAAGTCCGCTTCACGCAAGTCACGCCGCATCGTCCAGAAAAGCGAGCGACGCAGTATCTCCGCAGCATTGGGTTCGAGTCATTAACGCAGTGGGTCGTCGAGGTGCGGGAAGTCGACCCTCCTGCCGGGGTCGCGCCGTTGCGTTGGGTCTTGTGGACTTCTCTGCCCGTGACCGACTTCGACGCGGCCTGGCAGGTCATCGAGTATTACGAGCGGCGTTGGCTCATCGAGGAGTTCCACAAGGCGATCAAAACCGGATGCCGATTGGAGGCTCGGCTCTACCGGGACGCCAAAGCCCTGGAAGCCGTCGCGGGAGTCGTCAGCGTGTTGGCCGTGCGCCTTGTGCAATTGAAAACCGTCGCCACCGCGCAGCCCGAACTTCCCGCCGTCCGTCTCGTTCCCGGAATCTGGCTGACGGCGCTGCGTGAGATGCGTCGAGGCAAAAAGATCCTGACGGTCCGAGACTTCTTTCGACACCTCGCTGGGCTCGGAGGCTTCCTGATGCGAAAGGGTGACGGCGAACCTGGCTGGATGACCCTCTGGAAAGGGCTCGAAAAACTGACCAGCTTCATTCGCGGCTATCTCGCCGGGATGAAAAAATGTGGGTAAAACCAAGAGGTCGAAGGTGATCCACACCGACGACACGACCGTGCCGCTGCTGGACCCCTTGGCGGGTCGAGCGAAGCCGGCCCGCTTCCGGGCCTACATCGGCGATGCGGCCGGTCCCTACTCGGTGTATGACTTCACCGAGAGCCGCAAACGAGACGGACCGGCGCAGTGGCTCGCCGGGTTCTCCGGCGACCTGCAGGCCGATGCCTACGGCGGTTACGACGGACTGTACCAGGACAGCCGACGCAACATCGTCGAGGTCGCCTGCTGGGCACACACTCGCCGCTACTGGTGGGAGGCGAAGACGACCGATGCGGCCCGGGCGCATCAGGCTCTGGCCTTTATCGCGCGGCTGTATCAGCTCGAAGACGCGGCGAAGACCCTTTCGCCCGCGGACCGCTGCGCCCTGCGGCAGGAGCAGGCGGTGCCGATCCTGGCGGAGTTCGAGGCCTGGCTGGCGAGCATCGGCTCGCAGGTGCTGCCCAAGAGCCCCGTCGGGGAGGCGTTGCGTGACACGCAGAACCAGTGGCAGGCGTTGCAGCGGTACGCGACCGACGGTGACCTGTCGATCGACAACAACCTCTCCGAACGCACGGTGAAGATCGCGGCCCTCGGCCGCAAAAACTCTTATGACTTTTTGTCAAGCGGGCTGGCCGCTCGGCGCGCAAGGGCAGCCGAATGAGGTTTGGAAGAGGAAGGTTTGCGCCGGGAGCAGGAACGACCGACCGGGCTTCGACGGTGGATCAAACTCTTATTCGGGGATTGGTTGCCCCAGGATGTGTGGCGTCGAAAGGGCTGCCTCGATCTGGCTGCGGTGGTCGGAACACCGAATTCTTGACGAGGGTTCCCTTCACCGTGCGGTCGGTCGCTCCTGCTCCCGGTGAAACGCCGTTCCGGGCTCACGCGGGAGCAAGGGGTTCAGACGTTGAGACCACTCTCGCAATGGCCCAGATGAATCCCAGCAGTTCCCGGGCGACGGCGGTGATTGCCACCTGCGACTTCTTGTTCCGGGCGAGCAGCGTGCGGTAGCGCTTGCAGAGTCGCAGCTGAGCTTTCCAGGCGATGTCCTTCGCCTCTTGCGGAATGTCTTTGGGCATGTGCTCGAGCTTATACGCGTCGATCTTGGCCGGGTGCCTGTAATTCCACGCGGCTTCGAACAGCACGCGACGCACCGAGCTGTTACCGGCCTTCGTGAGGCCGCGGGGCCGGGTCCTGGCGCCGCTGGAGTATTCACCAGGCACCAGCCCCACGTAGGCCATCAGCTGTCTCGGGTTTTCGAAGCGGGTGAAGTCTCCGACCTCGGCGACGACCGTGACCGCGACGACGAGCGCCACGCCTCGCAGGGCCTGCAGGGCCGCGACGAGGGGGGCCAGCGACCAGCTGGGGCGGCGGGGTGGGCGAACTGACGGTTCGCGAGCCACGTCCGATGCCGCTTGGTCCGGGGCTTGCGCTCGTAGAGCTGACAGTACTTCAATAAGCAGCTCTGGATCCGCTGCCGCGCCTGTTTGACGTCCCTGTTGGCCGCGTGTCGGGCGCGGACGAGATCCCGCATCGCCTCGTGCAGGGGATCCGGAACCCAGACGGGCGTCAGCTCGCCGGCACGGCCGAGTCGAGCCAGCGTCTGAGCGTCGCGGTGATCGTTCTTCATGCGATCGCCGGGACGCCTGGGAATACGTGACGGAGCGATGACGCGGCACTGCAGACCCGGCTCGGTCAGCTGTCGATAGATCGGGTGACCACACGGGCCCGCCTCGTAGATGAACTCCACCTGGCCATGTCGCTTCGAGAGTCGCAGTGACGTGCGCTGCAGATCGGCGGGCGTGTTTGCGATGTTGCCCCAGAACCGGACCTCGCCCGATCGTCCCGCCTCGGCAATCGCGATGGCGATGGATTCCTCGTGAACGTCGAGACCGATGAATGCGGCCGCCTCGTTCATGACACTCGTCTCGTTCATGACGCGTCTCCCGTGAGATGGACGTGGTGTGGCCGACCTCCGCGCCCGGGATGATCCTCTCGAGCGGCGCTTGCCCGTGAGAATGGCTGTGTCCGGTGAGACGGAGTCGAGCTCTGCGGGGACGCAACTCGACGAGGGATCGCCGGATCCGGGCGAGTGCAGCGCCCCTCGCCGGCGCCTCTGCGCCGGCG
>JACDDJ010000569.1 GCA_013817065.1 Acidobacteriota bacterium | reverse complement strand
GTCCTGACTCCCGATGGCCAGCGTGCGGCCGCGCAGGGTGCCCAGCGACGACACCGGTCCTCCCACCGCTGCGATCATGCGCGTCGTCCAGCCGAGATCCGAATCGCGCATGGCAATGGGCCGGCACGCGCCCGCGCTCCATTCCAGTGACTGCAGGTACGCGAGGTTCGTGTTCCAGGCGATATCGATGCGCGGCGTGACGTCCGACCCGTCGGCCAGGAGTGCCACCACCTGCGCCTCGTAACTCTGGAACAGGACGACCTCCACCGGCACCTGGGCCTCGTTTCGAAGGTAATGGCGCATCCCTTCCCAGATCGGGACGACCTTCGGATCGTACGCCACCGCCCCCAACCAGATCGTCTGCTCGGCCAAATGGAACCTCTCTCTCAGAACAGGGGGATGTCGAGAAGACTCTTGCCGATGAAGTCCCTGAGCACGTCGCTGGTCGGCGCCATGACCGCGCCAGCATGGGCGTCCCGGAAATAACGCTCGATTGCGGTGTGGCGGGAAAATGCCGCGCCACCACAGGTGCGCATCCCCAGTGAGGTCACCTCGATCGCGGCATCGCCCGCGGCCGCCTTCACTTCGAGCACGCGCAACATCGTCAATCCGTCCGGCCGCTCGAGTCGTGCGGTCGTGTCATCGATGAGCGTGGCAAGTTGATCGGTCTTGATCTGCATGGTTGCCAACTGCGCGCGCAGGTTGGGCAACGCTTCGCCGAGCGTGGTGCCGAGATGCTCGAACCGGGCGGTTTTCAGATGGGTGACGGTGGCGGCCACCGTCGCGCGGCAAATCCCGAGGGCGACCGCCGCTGTGCCCACATTGAACAGCGGCAGGACCGTCTGCAGCATGGCGCTGAAGCCTGCGCCTTCCGCGGTCAAACGGAGATGTCCCGGCACGACGCAGCCGTCGAGGAGCATGGGACTCGACGCATTGGCACGGAGTCCCATGCCGTCCCAGGCGCCCGCCACCGACAGCCCTGGTGAATCAGCGGGCACCAGATAAAGAGTGGAATCGGTTGGACCCTGTGCGTTGGGCGAGAGCGAGGACACGACGTAGCTGTTCGCGAATCCGGCGCTCGTGACCCAGGACTTGCGCGCGGTAATGCTCACGCCGGACCCGTTCAGGCTCTCCGCCTTCGAGACCGGGGCCCAGAAGTGGCTCCGAGAGCCGGCCTCGCTGAACGCGAGCGTCGTCAAATGTGATCCTGCGGCGATGTCGCGCAGGAGAGGCACCACCTGCGCAGGGTCGGGGGCGGCCGCGATCACGGTCGTGCCCAGCGAGTGCATGACGAACACCAGTGCGGCCGAGGGGTCCGCTTCCGCCAGCGCGGCGGTCACGTCGACGAACGGGCGTGGTCCCGCCCCGGCTCCCCCGTGAGCCGCTGGCACCAGCAACCCGAGGAGTCCTTCCCCGCCCAGGGCGCGCACGGCCTCGGTGGAGAAGCGGCCAGCTCTGTCGTTGTCCGCCGCCCCGATGGCCAGCACCGTCCGGGCAATCTCGCGCGCCCGCGTGGCATAAGAAGGATCAGAATCGGTGAATGTCATGGCCGTCTTTCTGCTCGAGTCGAGTCCGGCCCCAGGCACGGCGCCGATCAGTGCTGGCGAATTGGCGTTCCGCCTCGAAGACGGACGATTATGGCACCAGCCACAACCCTGTCAAGCAGGCGATGGACGCCAGGATGCCGGCCCGGATAGACCTCGAGCGGTCAGCGCGTTCGGAGCGGAGGTGGTGCTGGCCGCATTCGAAGTGCCGGAAGCAGAGGGCGCCTCGTTCGAGGCGTTCCTGTCGGGACTGGACTATCGATTTCAGCTCGACGAGAACAACGACGCGTATCGCCGGTTTCTTACGGCTTGAGGAACTTCCGCGCCCACTGCTGCGCGAACGCGGTGTTGATGCTGTGGCCCGCGGCCGCCATCACCTTGCGGTAGTACTCCGTCGCTTTCGCGGCGTTCCCCTTCTTCTCGTAGGCCCGTGCGATCAGCCCGAGCACGAAGCTGTCGTTGAGGTTTCCCTTCTCGAGGTCGGCGATGGCGGCATCGTAGTCGCCGGCCTCCAGCGCGACGTAGCCGAGCACATACTGATACTGCGGACGCTCCGGCTCGTTCTGTCCCTGGTCGAGCAGCGTTTTCATGGCGGCCGCGTGCGTGCGGGCCGGCGCGGCATCGCCGCGGCGCGCGGCGATCCGCGCCTGCGCGTTGAGCCAGCGCAACTCCCACAATTGCGCCTGCGCCGGGGTCAGGTCCTTGATCTGCTTCGACGTGTCGTAGCCGGTCCGGTACCATTTCTCGGCGCTCGCCGGATCGCCGGCCTCGAGGTAGACGCGCGCGATCGCGTTGGCGGTGCCGGCGGCGCTGCTCGGATTCGCCTGCGCCATCCGCTCGCTGATGACCTTCTCGTAGTACGACGCCGCCTCTGTCGCCTTCGACTCGAACGCGTACGACACGGCCATCGCGTTCAGCGCCTGCACTTTCACGCCCGGCGGCGCGACTTCGATCGCCGTTGCGAAGTGCCGGCGGGCCTCGGCGTACTGACCGGTCAGATCCAGCGTGCGTCCGGCGCCGAGGTGCGCCTCCACGAGCTTTGGATCCGCCGCCAGGGCCTTGCGATAGACCGCCAGCGCGTCGGCCAGCTTGCCTTCCGCGACCAACCCGTCGGCCTCCTTGATCAGAGGATGCGGCGTCGCCGCGGGTTGCGCCGCGACTGGGGGCGCGGGGTTCTGCGCAGCAGCGCCGGCATTCGTTGCGATCGTCAGTAGGAGCAGGAGGAATCTCATGCGTTGATTATAGTGAAGGGCGCGGGCGCCCGGGCGTACGACGCGGTCCGGGTGCTCAATTCCCTGGTGGAAGCCCTGCGAATCGATGCGGACTCATTTGAACGGCTGATTGCCAAGGTGATGTCGCTGCCGGCGCGCCGCTTCGTGCGCTCGCGACGCGTCAGCTTCCTGGCCGGCACCGATCCCGAAACCGGCCGCCCGCGCGTGCTGCGCGGCACCTACCAGAGCCCGATCCTCGTCCAGTGGCAGCCTGCAGAAAAACAGGAACGCCACATCGACTTCGTCGTTCCCGGTTTTCTTGATGCCAGGAGGGCGGCACTTCAGTGCCGCCCTGGCTATTTCAATCCCACGATCACCGCGAAGCACGTCTTCCTGAAGGCGATCTCCACGTCAAAGCCGGCTTCCTTCATCAGTTCCACTTCGCGATCGAGCGTGAAGTAGACGTCTTCTTTCGTCCACGTCTGCAGATACTTTTCTGCCTTCGCACGCGGGTAGTGCGTCTGCAGATGGCTCAACCAGGCGGCGCGATGGCTTTGCTTCAGCGCCTTCGAAGACGCGAGGCAACAGTCGGCGCTGACGATGACGCCGCCGGGCCTGAGCGCGGTGAAGCAGCGCTTGTACATGGCGGCTTTCCGCCGGCCAGTCGGAATGTGATGAAGGGCGAACGAGGCCGAGACCACGTCGCAGCGGGGAACGGCCGTCTCCTCGAAATTCGCGTGGACGGTTTCAATGCGGCCGCGCAGCCGCTTCTCGGCCATCCCCAGCATGCCGGCGTCTTCGTCAATGCCGACCAGCCGCGCCTTGGGACGGACCTGGAG
>JACDDJ010000568.1 GCA_013817065.1 Acidobacteriota bacterium | reverse complement strand
CTGTTGCGCACAAGGATCTCTGAGGGCCCATTCCGCTAAGCGCCTACAGAGGGTTACGGCCGGCCACACCAGTGCAGCCTTCGCTCGCGAACCGCTGGCAAATGCTAAGGTGTCGCGAAATGACGCTAATGTGTGGCTTAAGCCAGCGATGACGGTGTGGGTCTGCCAGTGGTCCGACCTTATATTACCGGTCGTGTCGCTGACCGTGGGCGAGCGAAGCACAAGGGTTAGACTGGTGACGCCGGTGACAGAGGATCTTTCAAGTGTATTGTGGCTCATCACAACTAGAGAGCCCTACTCTTGCGGTTCCGCGGCCGAATGATCTCCACGGCGGTGTCCAGCCTCTCGCTGGGCAGGTGGGTCTCGATTCGCTCCTCTTTGGTGGCCGGTTGAACGGACGCGGAGTAGACCCAACGATCACGAAGGATGGCCATGATGACGCCTGCCGGCCCGCCCCGGGCGTGAGCATCATTTCACATCTGGAAACAGGTTGAACTTGAGGCCCACGTGGGCTCCCAGATGATGGTCGACGTCCTTCAGAAACTCCGGCTTGTTGGCGTAGACGAGGCCGAACGGTACGGACACGTCGCCGAATTTCTTCGTCAGGGTCAGGGAAGCCACGTACCGCTTGTTGCCCAGGAGCGGCCGCGCCGGTCGTTCATAGCGCACCGAGCCGTCGACGCGCGCGGAGGCCGTCCCATCTTCGGATACGCCGAACAGCCGGCCGAAATCGAGCCCTGCATTCCACCCGGTGCCTTCCTCGAACGCTACCGCGACGCCATGCCCCTCGAGCGTCCGGTCGTAGTTTCCAATCTTGATGAACTCGGCGAAGAACGCCAGCCGTGTTCCCGCCTTGATCGCCGCCTTGGTCGCCGGATCACCGGCAAACGCCGCCAACGCGGCCAGGCATGCCGCCGCCTCCGACCGTCCGTCATCGTCACACCGCCCCCGCGCGCGCGATTTCAGCTCGTTGACGTTGTTGGCCAGTCCTCGCTCGTAGGTGATGCGCCCGGTCAGTGTCTCCGGGCCGTACAGAGTGTCGCGGAACGCGCGCGAAACCGTGACGTGCAGCTGCGGTTGGTTGTTGATGAGCTGCCCGAAGACATCGAGCCCTGAGTTTCTGACGGTGTCGTTGAACAACGTCTCGAGCTTGAGCGCCCCGGCAGCGCGTCCTGCGACGATGGCATTCTCGATGCGGGCCCGCTTGACTGCAGGCAGGTCTTTCCAGGGAGTCCCGTTTGGAACGTGCGCGTCGTTGGCTACCTCGAATACCGCCTCGCCAGTTTCGTCCGTGATCTTGCTGCCGGGCACGAGGGTGATCGTGTTGCCGCTGACCTTCTCCACACCATAGGTGCCGTTGTTGGAGGCGGTGCCCGAAATGCGCACTTCCCTCACATCGTCACCGAGCTCGCGCCACGGGGATCCGGTTCGGACGATGGTGCGTGCGGCGCCCGAGAACGCCACGAGGGCTCGCGCGGTGCGAGGCCTCGCGACGATCTCGATGACGTCGACGAGCAGCTGATTCGCCACTGCTTCGGTGCCCTGGATAGAGGCGTATGTTGCCTGAAATAGGTTGTCGAGCAGAGGGCGGTATTGCTCGAAAGCGCGGCCGAGGCTGCGGCCAGTGAAGTTGTAGCTGAACTCGAGGCTCACGTTCTGACGGTTCGTCACCTCGAGCAGCTGCTTCTCGACGGCATCCCGGGTGTCGGCCGGCAGCGCCTGCCTCAACGGATCGAACAGCTTCGGCTTCGTCTCGATCAGCGCTTTCAGCTGCAATGCCGGATCCTTCGTGCGCCCCGCCAGCCCGAGAAACGGCGTGTTCAGTGCAACCGTGATGACGCCGGTCTCCTCATCCGTTGTCAAGTTGCCGAGCACCCCTGCCAGCCGCAGCAGCGGAAGAAAATCCTTGACGCTGGAGCTGAGGCCGGTCGTCGGATCAAGGCCGGTCTCGGTCTTCTTCTTCACCGCCGTCTGTGCGTCCGCTGCGGGAGCGACGGGCCGGTTCGGGTCAGCGGCCAGACGGTTCACACAGGCAAAGGCGGTCTCCGCCTCGGTGCAGAGCGGCTGGCCGGCGGCATCGAGCGGGACGGCGCACAGAAAAGCAACCAACAACACGCGTTTCATGCGAATTGCCTCGTTCGGTCACGCCATCGTGATGGCATGTGTGATGAACCCACGTATGCCGTTCATGCCCGTGATGTCCCGGCAGTAGTCCGAAGGGTGGGTGGACCCTGCGACCGTGACCCTGGCACTCACCCGTACCGTGATCACCACGGCGCTCACGATGTCGACGAAGATGCGCACGATGTGCGTGCCGCCAGGCACGCCGAGGAGCTGAATCTTCGGACCTGGCGATATCTCGGCCCTCGACCACATCACAGCGCCGGGAGGACCCGCCTCGTCGAAGGTCGCGAACGCCGTGAACCCGTTAGGCCCGGTGACCTTCAGCTCGTAGTGGGCGCCGTCAGGCACCAGGTGCCAATGATGGAACTCCGGATCGTTGCACGCCATGTCACCCCTTCCCGTCGATTATCGGCCGGCGTACGCGCCACGTCACGGTAGCCGGGGCCGCATCGTCTCCCTATTCGACGGACAAGGGAAGTTAATTCTCGGGTGGGTTTGGATTCGGCGTGGGAGCGCTCGAGCGAGCGTCTCCGAGTGTCTGATCTCTGTCCCTGTCGAGGTGTGCCGAGCAGGCGCCGCCGATCAGAACGCCCACTCGAACCTGACCAGCGGCGCGATCCGGTCCGTCAACCATTCGTCCCGATGTTGAATCGCAAGTTCACAATGATGAGGACCGACCGTGCAACGTTCGCTTTGAGCCCCAGGCAGCTTAGAAACGTGTACCCTGAAGGCACACATTGGCATCGGCCCAGTGTGCCCAGGAGTGTGGAGCTGATTCGGATCGCGCGTGTGGACCACCGGTATGGCGCGGCCCGTGGTGCGGGCGGCAGTCGGATGCTCAGATTGGCTAGGAGTCTGCGCGGCAGAAACGTTTGGGCTGGGTGGTACGTATAGTTAGATATGCCGACGACATTTCGTCCGTGCGCGCCCGATCAGTCGTTGTTGTTCCCGCCTTCGCCTCGCGACTGGCTGCCTGAAAGGCACCTGGCGTTCTTTATCGCCGACACGGTGGCCGCGCTGGATCTCCAGGCATTCTACGCGCCCTACGAGGGGGACGGACGCCGCAATCAACCGTTCGATCCCCAGATGATGGTGACCGTGCTCCTGTACGCGTATGCGACGGGCACGTGCTCGTCGCGGCGGATCGCGCGGAAGTTGGAAGAGGATGTGGCCTATCGCGTGCTGGCGGGGGGCAACTTTCCGGCGCACCGGACGATCGCGGAGTTTCGGCAACAGCACCTGGCGGCGTTCGAGGCGTTGTTCGTGCGGGTCGTTCAGATTGCGCGGGAAGCCGGCGTGGTCCAGCTCGGGGCGTTGGCGGTGGATGGGTCGAAGATCAAAGCCAATGCGAGTAAGCACAAAGCGATGAGTTACGGCCGGATGCGTACCGAGGAGCAGCGATTGCGCGAGGAGATCGCGGCGCTGACGACGCAGGCGGCGGCGGTCGATGCGACCGAGGATGCTGCGCACGGG
>JACDDJ010000567.1 GCA_013817065.1 Acidobacteriota bacterium | reverse complement strand
GCCCCGCCCTACGTGGTACGGCGGGGCGGAAAAGCCCCGCCCTACAACGTGGGTAGCGGGGCCTGAAGCCGCGCCCACACGTATTTTTCGACCGCTTCCGAGGTTTTCACCAGCATGTACAGCCTTCCCAAGAACGTCTACCGCGAGCGCATCGACTTCTCGAAAATCAAGCAGACGATCCCGATCCCGAACCTGATCGAGATCCAGAAGAAGTCGTACGAGCGGTTCCTGCAGATGAACCGGCTGCCCTCGGAGCGCGAGGATGCCGGCCTGCAGTCGGTCTTCAAGTCCGTGTTTCCGATCAGCGACTTCCGCGAGAACTCGTCGCTGGAGTTCATCGAGTATTCGATCGGCAACTGGGAGTGCAAGTGCGGCCGGCTGGCCGGGCTGCACCACCTGCGGAAGCCCTGCACCAATTGCGGCCACACGCTGATCGCCGATCCGTACGGCGAGCATGACGTGCTGTGCCCCCGCTGCGGCAAGCCCAACGAGGCCCGCGGCGACGTCTGTGACATCTGCGGCCACACGGTCGCCCTCAAGCTGAAGTACGACGTGGACGAGTGCCAGGAACGTGGCATGACCTACGCCGTGCCGCTCAAGGTCACCATCCGCCTCGTGGTCTGGAACAAGGACCCCGAGACCGGCGTGAAGACCATTCGCGACATCAAGGAGCAGGAGGTCTACTACGGCGACATCCCGCTGATGACCGACAACGGCACCTTCATCATCAACGGCACCGAGCGCGTCATCGTGTCGCAGCTCCACCGCTCGCCGGGCGCCTTCTTCCACTCCGAAGACAAGACGCTCTACATCGCACAGATCATTCCGTACCGCGGCTCCTGGGTGGAGTTCGAGTACGACGTGAAGAACCTGCTCTACGTCCGCATCGACCGCAAGCGGAAGTTCCTGGCCACGGTGTTCCTGCGCGCCCTCGGGCTGCGCGGCGCCGACGAGATCATCCGCTCGTTCTACACCGTCGAACGGCTCCACCTGAGCGGCGGTTCGATCCGCTGGGCGGTCAGCGACAGCCTGCAGGGGCTGCGCGCGGCGCGCGAGATCAAGGTCGGCAACGACGTCGTGACCCACGCCGGCAAGAAGATCAACGCCACTGCCCTCGCCGCCCTGAAGAAGGCCGCCGTCGAGAGCGTCGAGATTTCGGACGCCGAGCTCGAAGGCGCCTTCGCGGCCGGTGACGTCGTCGATCCCTCGACCGGTGAGGTCATCCTCGAGACCAACGAGGAGCTGACCCCCCGCGCAATTTCACTCGCGCAGGAAAAGAACGTCGAGCGGCTCGAAATCTTCTTCCCGGAACGGGACGAGATTGGCTCGGTCCTCAGCTCGACGCTGAAGAAGGACCCGATTCACACTCACGAGGAAGCGCTGATCGAGATCTACCGCCGGCTCCGGCCCGGTGATCCGCCCACGCTCGAGAGCTCACGTTCGCTCTTCGAGAACATGTTCTTCAACCCGCAGAAGTACGACTTCTCGCGCGTCGGCCGGCTCAAGCTCAATACCAAGCTGAAGCTGAACACGCCGCTCGACGAGAAGATCCTGCATCCGCAGGACTTCTACGAGGTCATCAAGTACCAGCTGAAGCTGCGAAAGAACCCGGCCAACGTCGACGACATCGATCACCTTGGCAACCGCCGCGTGCGCTCGGTCGGCGAGCTCCTCGAGAACCAGTTCCGCATCGGCCTGGTCCGCATGGAGCGCGCGATCAAGGAGAAGATGTCGGTCTACCAGGAAATGGCGACCGCCATGCCGCACGACCTGATCAACGCGAAGCCGGTCATGGCCGCGATTCGCGAGTTCTTCGGGTCGTCGCAGTTGTCGCAGTTCATGGACCAGACCAATCCGCTGTCGGAAGTGACGCACAAGCGTCGTCTCTCCGCCCTCGGCCCCGGCGGTCTGTCACGTGAGCGTGCGGGCTTCGAAGTCCGCGACGTTCACCCGACGCACTACGGCCGGATCTGCCCGATCGAGACGCCGGAAGGCCCGAACATCGGCCTGATCTCGTCGCTCTCGTGCTACGCGCGGATCAACGAGTTCGGCTTCATCGAGTCGCCGTACCGCAAGGTCAAGGACGGCCGGGTCATCGACTACGTCGTCATCACCAACGCCGGCAACACCAAGCACAAGGTCGGCGACATTGTCGAAGCCTCGCTGGTAGGTGCGGACAAGGACACCGAGAAGGCGGGGACCGGCCGTCGTCGTCGCGGTCTCGAGTTCGAGCCCTACTCGTACTACCTGTCGGCGTGGGAAGAGGACCAGTACATCATCGCGCAGGCCAACGCGGCGGTCGACGAACAGGGCCGCTTCACCACCGATCGGGTCAACGCGCGGCAGGCTGGCAACTTCATCCTGATCGCAAAGGACAAGATCGACTTCATCGACGTGTCGCCGAAGCAGCTCGTCTCGGTCGCGGCCTCGCTCGTGCCGTTCCTCGAGAACGACGACGCGAACCGCGCGCTGATGGGCTCGAACATGCAGCGCCAGGCGGTTCCGCTGCTGCGGGCGCGGGCGCCGTATGTCGGCACCGGCATGGAGTACATCACCGCTCGTGACTCGGGTGCCGTCATCGTGGCGCGCCGCTCGGGTTCGGTTGACTTCGTCGACAGCCAGCGCATCGTCGTGCGCGTGGAAGGGGAGTCGGAGGCCGCCTCGCGAGAGATGGGCGCCGACATCTACCCGATGACGAAGTTCAAGCGGTCGAACCAGAACACGTGCATCAACCAGAAGCCGATCGTGAAGGTTGGCCAGAAGGTCCACAAGGGGCAGGTCCTCGGGGACGGTCCCTGCACGGAGCTCGGCGAGCTCGCCCTTGGACGCAACGTGCTGGTCGCGTTCATGCCGTGGCGCGGCTACAACTTCGAAGACGCGATCCTCGTGTCCGAACGCATGGTGAAGGACGACTACTACACGTCGATCCACATCGAGGAGTTCGAGATCGAGGCGCGCGACACGAAGCTCGGCCCCGAAGAGATCACGCGCGACATCCCGAACGTCGGCGAGGGTTACCTGAAGGACCTCGACGACAGCGGGATCATCCGCATCGGCGCCTCGGTGAAGCCGGGCGACATCCTGGTGGGCAAGGTCACGCCGAAGGGCGAGACCCAGCTCACGCCGGAAGAGAAGCTGCTGCGCGCCATCTTCGGTGAAAAGGCGGGCGACGTCCGCGACGCCTCTCTCGTGTGCCCCCCGGGCATCGAGGGCATCACCGTCGGCGTGAAGATCTTCTCGCGCAAGGGCATCGAGAAGGATGACCGGGCGAAGGCAATCGAGCAGGACGAGCTCGACATGATGGAGAAGAACCTGCAGGATGAGATCCGCATCCTTCACGACGAAGTGAAGAAGCGCGTGGTCGGCATGCTGCAGGGTCAGGAATCGCGCGCCGACCTGTATGACGAGCACGGCCGCGAGCGGCTGCTCAAGAAGGGCACGTCGCTGACCCTCGAAGTCCTGCAGAACCTGCCGTACGAGGCGATCGTTCGCCTCAAGATCAGCAGCGACGATGCGCGGCTCGAAGAGGATCTCCGCGAGCTCGAAGAGCGCACCGAGCGGCAGGTCGAAGTCATCCGCAACCAGTTCGAGGAGAAGAAG
>JACDDJ010000566.1 GCA_013817065.1 Acidobacteriota bacterium | reverse complement strand
GACCGAGGCCCATGTGCTCGCGCCGATCGCCGCCGGGAAAAACCTCTCGAAGACCCGGGACAGGTGTGCTCGGGGATGCCTGGCCCACGGTCCGCCACCGTCACAACGCACTCGCTGCTGTGGACGGCTGGGCCTACCTCGACGTCACTCCCCGTTGGTGATAGGCCGACAGCGTTGTCGAGGAGATTCTCGAACACCTGCCATAGCCGATCGGCGGAACCCAATACGAAGGTCGGCGTCGTCGGCAGCTGGAGCCTGAGCGCCGCCTGACCGCGGCCGGTTGCGAGCGTCGTTAGCAATTCGCTTAGATTCACAAGCGGACGTTCGGCGGTGGAGAGTTGCGTATCGATCGACGCCAGCTCGCGCACGCCGGATACCAGCTTCTCGAGGCGATCGACATCCTTCAGCAGCATCGTCAGGAACCGCCGGCGCTCGTCCGCCGACTCCGCGTCGGCCACGGTCTCGGCCGCGGTTCGGATCGCGGTCAGCGGATTTCTGAATTCGTGTGCCACGTCCCCCGCGAACGACTCGAGCAGCTTGATGTGGTCGTCGAGCCGAGCGGCGAGCTGCTCGAGACTACGTGCCAGATCACCGATCTCGTCCTTGCGCTTGACCTGGTTGAACACGCCTCCGAGGACACCGCGCCGAGCAGTCAATCCCGCCGCCCCTTCTTGCAGCCGCAGGAGCGGGTTGACGATCGTGGACGATGCCACCCAGGTGAGGACGCTGGCGACGCCAAGTGACAGCAGCACGATCTCGAACAGGCGAAGACGAACGTCATAGAGCGCCTGCAGGATCCTGAACGTGGACTGCGAGACGACGACGGCCCCGTGCACCTGGCCGCCAGCGCGAATCAGCACGGCACTGCTCAGCGTGAGGGAACGCTGCCCCGCCGTCCGTCGCGATGCAGCACCGTATCCGCCGGCGAGTGCGGTCCGCACTTCCGGTAGGATCCCGGGAGGGCTGGGCTCGGCGGTTGGACGGCTTCGAGGCGCGTCCTAGACTTCCGCGGAAGGCGCCCGCCACCCGATCGCGCACGCGCACGAGCCCCGCACCGATCTTGTAGAGGACGCGCCGCCTACCGTCAGTTACCTGTGAAGACGTGTCGGGCGCTGGCGATTGTGGTCGCCGACCTGTCACTCTGGAGGAATCAGCGATCAGCGTACCGGTCGTGTCGTAGACACGGATGCGCGAATCTCCGTATCGTCCAAGCGGCTAAGGGTCGCCATCGCACGGTCAGCCACCACCTCCCCATCGTCAATCGACGCTGCAAGCATGCGCGCCTGCTGGATCATGCCTCGCTCCTGCGTCTCGAGCAGGCGTGACTCGTAGACGTCCAGATAAAGGATCCCGGCAACAGGCACGAACAACACGAGCAGGTTGAACGCGAACAGGCGGAGACCGATACGCGACGGCCGGCGGCGTAACCAGGCGAGAGGCTTCATGGACGACTACGACTGGAGGAACCGATACCCCGCGCCGTAGACGGCCTCGATCCCATCGAACTCCGGATCGGCGGCGGGCAGCTTGCGGCGGATGCGTTTCACGTGGCTGTCGATCGTGCGATCGCTCACCGCAATCTGATCCGGATACGCGTCGTCCATCAGTTGCGCGCGTGTCTTGACGACGCCGGGCCGAGAGGCGAGCGCCTGGAGAAGGAGGAACTCGGTCACCGTGAGCGGAATCCTCGCGCCCTTCCACGTCACCGATAACCTGAGGGGATCGAGCACCAACGCACCGGCCCGAACGAGTTGTTCGGGCTCCTCAATCGCTATCCCGCCCGTCAGGGCCGCGCGACGCAGCAGGATCTTGACTCGCGCCATCAGCTCCCGCATCGAGAACGGCTTGCACAGGTAATCGTCGGCGCCGATCTCGAGGCCGAGGACGCGATCGAACTCCTCCTCGCGCGACGTCACGAAGATGATCGGCAACGTTTCGGAGCGGCGACGCAGCCGGCGGCACAAGTCGAGGCCATCGACGCGAGGCAGACCGATGTCGAGGATCACGAGCGTCGGCAACGACACCTCGAATGCCGTCCATGCGTCGAGGCCGTCGCCATACGTCTCGGGACGATGCCCCTCCTTCCGCAGTGCGACCGCGACGGCTTCGCGGATCGTCTCCTCATCTTCAACGACGGCAACCACCCGGTCAGGTCCAACGCTCACGACGACACTCTAACGCAGGCATGCCGTGCTGCTGCTGCCTTCGTTCGGCCGCAATTCGCCTCCGTATCTGCCGTCCGCCGCCATCGTCCCGCTCCAGCGGCAATGTGGAATGTGGGTCATGGAGAACAACGTGCGCACATCTGCTCTTTCCAAACTCGCGGTCGTGGCTGGAATCTTCTTCGTTCTGCTGGTCCCTATCATCCTGATCTACTCGCTGGTTGCCGAACGTACCTCGAGACGCGACGAAGCCTCGGACGTCATCAGCGGCGAATGGGGACAGCCACAGGTGATCTCCGGACCGGTGCTGACGGTTCCCTTTTCCTACACCGTCGCGGGCAAGAACGGACAGCAGGAGACACTTTCGGATCGGGCCGTGTTCCTGCCGGAAGTCCTACAAATCGACGCCGAACTGACCACCGAGATCCGCAAGCGGAGTCTGTTTGGTGTGCCGGTGTATCGGGCCAGGCTCCGCCTCACGGGCCACTTCAAACCACCCGACGTGGGGACGGTCTTCAGCCGCGGCTATACGGTTTCGTGGAAGGAGGCGCGACTGAGCATGGCGGTATCGGATCCGCGCGGCATCGCCGGGCCTGTAGGCCTGGTGTGGAACGGCTCGGACCAGAACGTCACGCCGGGCGTCGCGGAGCCGAGCCTGGGTGCGGCCGGCGTCAGTGCCGCAGTCACTGGACTCGAGAATCAGGATGGAAAGACATTGCCATTCGCTCTGACGCTGGAACTGAACGGGACAAAAACCCTGCAGGTGGTTCCTCTCGGCGACAACACCACCGTCGCCATGCGCTCTCCGTGGCCGCATCCGGGCTTCCAGGGAGCGCCGCTTCCTGTAAAGCACACGATCGGCGCGGACGGTTTTACCGCCGATTGGAGCGTGCCGTACTTCGGACGGGGCTTCCCGTCGGCGTGGCGTCGCGCGGCGATGAACCAGGAGCAGCTGACGAAGTCGATTCACTATGCCGCCTTCGGTGTAACGCTCGTGCAGCCTGTCGACATTTACCAGCAGACGACACGCGCCGTGAAGTACGCGGCGATCTTCATCGTCATGACGTTCGTCATCGCGTTCCTGTGGGAGATCATCGGCGGTGTCATGGTGCATCCGGTCCAATATCTCTTCATCGGGTTCGCGCTGTGCCTGTTCTACGTGCTGCTGCTGGCCATTTCCGAGCACGCTGGATTCGACACGGCCTATGCGCTGTCGGCCGGACCAACGGTCGCGCTGATCGCCTGGTACTGGCAGTGGGTCGTGCAGGCGCGCGGCCGCGCGGCGCTCATGCTCGCCGCGCTGACGGCTCTGTATTCCTATCTCTATCTGCTGCTCCGGCTCGAAGACTACGCGCTGCTGGCGGGCGCGCTCGGTCTCTTCTTCATGCTGGCCGTAGTGATGTTCCTGACGCGCCGGGTCAATTGGTATACCCTGCAACCTGGCCACG